>JBAXSA010000075.1:0-10715 GCA_037130945.1 Pseudomonadota bacterium
ATCTTACAGTGGCACACCAGCACTTAAGTATATCGATTTTTAATCATATCCCATTTTTCCAAAGTTTATAGACGGCTTGAACTTTAACCCGTAACGGTATATTTTCCGGCGAGTTTATATCAAGTCATGGAAACCTGTCAGTCTTATTCTTCACCCCCTCAACATTACGGTGGGTCAATGCCATGAAGAGATGCTCGAAGCATGATTTCGATGCGGCTGCGGCGGCCATTCGGCAGGCCGCTGCAAAGCAGTTTACCCTGGTCAATGGCCCGGAATTATTGGACGATCTGATGCACACACCCGCCGAGACGGTCGGAGGGCGGGTCTGCTATCGGATTGGCGGACAGTGGTTGCCATTGGTGGATGCTGCATCCGAACTGGTGCGGCAAAGGGGGCTGCCAAACGGCACCCTGCCGGCTTTCTTCGAATCTTTATCCACGTCGGCTCGCTTCCTGGAAAACCGCACAGCAAGGATAATACCCCGTGCCGGCGTTCGCCTCTCATAGTCCTAATATTTTGGCCGAGTTCTGAGGTGAGAGGGTTTCTTTCCCACATTAAACGACTGAATCATTGGGATCCCGCAGGTTTTCAGCCCTGGTGGGTGGATGGCGAGCGAGTTGGTTTTCTGCGCCCGGCCCTGATCGAGCAATTACTGTTGTTTCCCGAGGTATTTTTACCGTATCAGACCGGCCTGGCCCTGGCACCGGATCTGGTGGGCTTTGATAGGCGTACCAGGGCGGTGCATCGGGTGGGTTTAACGCTTGTTGCGGAAGGATTCATGGCTCCCCCAACGGGAGAATGGTACCCGGTGACCGTTCGCCATCGTGATCAGGCCCGTTTGACCCTGGATCGGGCCTTTGCGTCCGCCTTTGGAATTCGTGCCTTCGGTCAGCACCTCAATGGTTTTGTGTGCCGTCCGGAGGGTACTTTCCTGTGGATAGCGCGCCGTGCCGGCCATCGCCACCATTTCCCCCATTGCCTGGACAACCTGACAGCGGGCGGACTTCCCCATAACATGGGTTTTTCTGATAATCTGGCCAAAGAGGGTTGGGAAGAAGCGGCGATTCCACCGGCACTGATGCGGCTTGCGCAACCGGTTGGGGCCATTACCTACTGTCACGAGACGCCTGCCGGGCTAAAACCCGATACCCTATATTGTTATGATCTGGCGCTTCCGGAAGATTTTACCCCTTTCAACAACGATGGCGAATCGGCGGCTTTTTATTTGTGGTCGGTGGAGCGGGTGATGGAAACCCTGATGGAAACCGAAGAATTCAAACCTAATTGCAATCTGACCATCATTGACTTTTTGCTTCGCCATGGGTTTATTGGCCCGGAAGACCCTGACTATCTTGAGATGGTTCAAGGGTTGCATTCGCTGTTGCCATAGCTTTCCCTAAACCGGGCAGGGCGTTTTCCCCCCCCTGTCCCTGAGTACTCCGGAGTTGCCATGTGGGTTCATCCATTCACTGCCTGCCTTATCTCACTGGCCTTTCTGGCCACACCCGCCTGGACGCAGCTGGCTGAGATCGATACCAAGGATCTAGTTCCCAATCCTCGCCAGGAGAGAACCGCTCAGGTCATTCTCAAGGTCGTCGAACACCACCACTACAAAAAAACACCGATGAGTACCGAACTCTCACAACGGCTGTTTGACCGGTATTGGAAATCTCTCGACAACAACCGTTCCTTTATGACTCAAACCGATATCGAGGGTTTTGCCGCTTACCGCGAACGGATGGGAGAGATTTTGAAGGGCGGCAAGCTGGAGCCCATCTACAGCATGTTTCGCCTTTACCGGCAGCGCGTCGATGAACGCATGGCCAAGGCTCTAGATCTGCTCTTGCAGCATTTTGATTTCAGCAGCCAGGAAGAATATCGTTTTGATCGCGCCGAAGTACCTTGGCCCAAGGATGCTGCGGCACTGGACGTCTTGTGGCTTCAACGGGTCAAGAATGATTATCTGACCCTCAAGGTGGCGGGAAAAAGCGATGGCGTGATTCGGGACACGCTCAAGCGCCGTTACGAGGGCATCGGGCGGCGAACCCGTCAAATCAATGCCGATGATGTCTTTCAAATCTTTATCAATGCCTACACCCAATCCGTAGAGCCTCATACCAGTTACATGTCGCCGAGTGTCTCCGAAAACTTTGACATCAGCATGCGTCTGTCCCTGGAAGGCATCGGAGCGGTCTTGAAGTCCGATGACGAGTTTACTCAGGTGCAAAAGATCATCCCTGGCGGGCCCGCCGCGCAAAGTGGCCAGCTTCACGCCAGTGACCGCATCGTCGGTGTTGCCCAGGGTCGCTTTGGATCCATGGAAGACGTGGTGGGCTGGCGGCTCCAGGATGTTGTGGAAAAGATTCGTGGGCCCAAAAAATCGCTGGTGCGCCTGCAAGTTCAGCCCAAGGGGGGGGCGGCGGGCGAAAAATTCCGGGAAATCGTCATTGAGCGTAACGAGATCAAGCTGGAGGAACAGGCCGCTAAGAAATCTCTCCTTGACAACCTCCCGGGCCTTGAGGGACTCAAGATCGGAGTGATCGAGATCCCAACCTTCTACCGGGATTTTCGCGGCCAGTCGAAGGGTCAGGAGGACTTTCGCAGCACGACTCGGGATGTCCGCCAGCTTCTCGAGGAACTCAAGCGGGACAGGGTGGATGGCATCGTCATCGATCTTCGCGACAATGGCGGGGGATCCCTGGCTGAAGCCACCGAGTTGACGGGATTGTTCATCGATGAAGGCCCGGTGGTGCAGGTGCGTAGCGCCAATGGCAAACTGGATCTGGAGAACGATCCTGAACCCGGTACGGTTTACGATGGCCCCTTGGGGGTACTGGTCAATCGGGAAAGTGCCTCGGCCTCGGAGATTTTCTCGGGTGCCATCCAGGACTACCGGCGGGGTCTGGTGTTGGGTGAAACAACCTTTGGCAAGGGGACGGTACAGACACTGCTCGACATCAATCGCTTGCTACCCAAGGAGGATAAGGATTTTGGGCGGCTACGGCTGACCATGGCCCAATTCTTCCGGGTGAGCGGCGATAGCACTCAGCACCGGGGGGTCGTGCCGGACATTGGCTTTCCCGGTGGGCACGACAGTGACGAAGAGGGCGAACGCACCCTCGACAATGCGCTGCCGTGGGCACACATCAGTCCGGCGCATTATGCGCCGCTCAAGCTGGGCTCCATCGAGCCCTTGAAGCTGCGTTCGGCGGAACGGGTCAAGGCGGATTCCGGGTTCGCCCTGCTGACACAGCGGGAGGTCTTGTTGAAAGAGTTGGACAAGCACAAGGTGGTCAGCCTTAACGAGACACGCCGCCGGCAGGAATCGGAGCAACGGGAGAAGTTATTCAAGGATCAAAAGAGCCATTTTCTAAAACTCCAGGGTGTGACCGTCCCCGATGAGGACGATAACGAGGATACCGAGGCCAAGAAGGACGAGCAAAATGCGATCAAGCATATTGGACTGGACGAATCTGCCCGCATCCTGGCCGACGCCATCCGTCTCAATTCGCCTGCGGTGGCAGCACATGCGGCGATGGCGCATTAGACCCTGTTGCTAAAAAAGGCCAAAATAAAATCCGTGCGCCCTGGGGCGGTTGTTGAGCGGATATGCCACGATGTTCTAATACCTTGAGGGCCTGGCTGAACTCTCCGATCAACCGGCGTTCCAGATCGAACAGGCCATCCTGGTACCAGATCCGCCGGTAGGGGACTGGGGCTTGCAGGTCATCGCGGGAACCCTGGGGTTGCGGTTGCCAGCTCAGAAGAATCAGCCGGCCGCCGGTGCCGTCCTGAACCCGATAGTCCTCGCTATCGACAAACAGGGTTTCCTGGGTGTCAATGACCGCCAGATACTGCATGGCTCGGATGGGCACAAACACCGGTCTGGATCGGTTCCGGGCCAGGAGGCGCTGGCTGGTGTAATGGATCGGCGCGGGCAGGGTGAAGGTCTGACGCACAACCTCGGGCGGCCGGAAAAAGGTTTCCCGGACAGTGTAGGCCATGGTTATTCCTCCTCGTGTTCCAGAGACGGATCCCAGCCCGCCTGCCGAGCCTGTGCCACGGCCATACCATAGATTCGTTGGTGGCGTTCCAGAAGCGCTTGCGGTAGCCGGGAGGGGAGATGGCCGTGGGGCTCCCAGGCCTGAAAAACTTTCTCGTAAAGCACTTCGATCTGGCCGGGGATCCAGCCTTCTCCGGTTTCGCTCTCGGGGATCAGCCCAAAGACCCAGGCGTCGCGGATCAGGGTGCCGGTCGGGGTCATGCCCCCCTGAACATCCTGGTGGATACCGACATATTGACGCGGTTGTGGCACGATGTTGTCTCTCCTAAATAGCCGTTAAGGTTCTCCTTATTTACCTGCTTGCCGTGGCCTTGACAACCCTTATATTTTGTACTTTGGACTTGCGTGGGTAACCCCCCGTTCGTGACCGGGAGATCGGGATCCCTTATAATTCAGAAATCTATCAATAATTCCTGAGTACCATGAAACACCTCACTGATGATTTGCGGATCAAGGCTATCAAGCAAGTGATTCCGCCAGCCGATGTCCTAGCCCTTTACCCGTTGACAGAACCGGCTACGGTGACGGTGTTTGAGACACGCCAAGCCATTCATCGCATTCTTCATCGCGAGGAAGATCGTTTGCTGGTGGTGGTGGGTCCCTGCTCGGTACACGATCCGGACGCAGCCCTTGAGTACGCTCATCGGCTGTTGGCGATTCGTAACGAGTTGAGGAATGAATTGCTGGTGGTGATGCGGGTCTATTTTGAAAAACCCCGAACGACGGTCGGCTGGAAGGGACTCATCAACGATCCCAACCTGGATGGCACCTTCGAAATTAACACGGGCATCAAGGTCGCCCGCAAATTGCTCCTCGATATCAACCATCTCGGCGTACCCGCAGGAACCGAGTATCTCGACCTCATCTCGCCCCAATATATCGCCGATAGCATCAGTTGGGGGGCAATCGGTGCGCGTACCACGGAAAGCCAGGGCCACCGGGAACTGGCGTCGGGATTGTCCTGTCCGGTGGGTTTCAAAAATGGCACTGACGGCAATCTCCGCATCGCCATCGACGCCATTCACGCCGCAGCCCATTCGCACCATTTTCTGTCGGTTACCAAGGGCGGCCATTCGGCGATCTTTGCCACCACCGGCAACAGCGATACGCATGTGATTTTGCGCGGGGGACGGCGGCCAAATTACGATACCGAAAGCCTCAATATCGCCGCCGAAGAGATGGAAGAGGCCGGTTTGCCGCCACGACTCATGATTGATTGTAGCCATGCCAACAGCCGGAAACAGCACGACAAACAACGGGCGGTCTGTCGTGATGTGGCGCATCAGGTGGCCCGCGGTGATACCCGGATCATCGGACTGATGGTGGAAAGTCATCTGGTGGCGGGCCGCCAGGACAATCGTCCCGGGGAGGATCTCACCTATGGCCAAAGCATTACCGATGCCTGCATCGGCTGGGAAGACACGGTGCCGTTATTGCGCGATCTGGCCCAGGCCGTACAAAAACGGCGTGGCTTCCAGGGATAGTTGAGAGAGACTGGCAGCCGGGATGGCCGTTAACCCTTTTTTCCGTAACGATCTGGCACAAAAGAAATTTCTAATCGTCGATGATTTTGGTGACATGCGTAGCATGATGCGCGGCATGTTGCAGCTCTTTGGATGCAAGGATATCCAAACCGCCGCGAGTGGCATCGAAGCGGTTTCCCGTCTCGAGGAAGGCCGCTTTGACATCGTGTTGTGCGACTATAACCTGGGCGATGGCAAGAGTGGGCAACAGGTTTTGGAGGAGGCCCGTTTCCGGGGGCTAGTGGGCTATGCCACCATCTTCATAATGGTCACAGCGGAAAATACCCGGGATATGGTGATGGGTGCCGTGGAGTACGAGCCAGACGGCTATCTGTCAAAGCCCTTCACCAAAGACCTGCTAAAAATGCGCCTGGATCGCCTGGTTCTGAAGAAAGCCGATCTCGGGGAAGTGGAAAAGGCCGCGCAAAGCGGAGACTATGACATTGCTATTAGCCGTCTGAATGCCCTGATTTCAAGCCGTCCCAAACAGTTGGGGGAGTTATTGAAGCTCAAGGCCGATCTGTGCATGAAGGCTGGCCAGATCGATCAGGCGGCGGAGATCTTCCAGGCCGCCATGGTGGAGCGCGAGCTGGATTGGGCCAAATTTGGCCTGGCTCGGGTGCGTTTTAACAAGGGACAGTACGCAGAAGCCCGCGAACTTTTGCAGGGGTTGATAGAAAGCAATCCCAATTTCATGGGTGCCTACGATTGGTTGGCCAAAACCTACGGGATGCTGGGCAACACCCGCCAAGCCCAGGACTTGTTACAGCGGGCCGTCAACCTGTCGCCCAGGGCGATTCTGCGTCAACAGGCGCTCGGCGGTCTGGCACTCAAAAACAAGGCTCATGATGTGGCCGAAAAGGCCTTTCGCCAGGCCGTCATTCTTGGACGTCATTCCGTGTATCGCAACGTGACGTCATACACTGGATTGGCGGAGTCCAAGTCATTATTGAATAAGAATAGAGAAGCCTTGGAGGTGATCAGCCAGATCGACACGGTCTTTGATCGGAAGGAAGACGCGGCATTGTTCGCCCGGGTTGGTGAAAGCAAGGTACGGCAAAGGATGGGGGATACCGATGGAGCTCAGGTGCAACTCAACGCAGCACTGGAATTGTATCAGCGCTTAGGTTATCGCAGTCCCAAGCAGGCCACCCTGGATCTACTACGGGCCTGCCTGGCTGTGGGGGACATCGAACAAGCGATGCACATCGCCAAAAGTCTGATCAGGAACAATCATGACGACGATCATCTGCTGGAAGAGATCAAAACCGCCTTCCGTGAAGCCAATCTAGATATCGATACCCAGACCTTTGTCCACGATATCCGCCACGAGATTGTCCAACTCAATAACAGGGGTGTGGAGTTGGCACGCAATGGCCAGATTCCCGAGGCTATCAAACTTTTTGAAGAAACGGCCAATAGCAATCCTGGCAATAAGACGATCAACCTGAATGCCGCTCGCGTATTGATTCTGCAAATGCAGCGGGCTGGTAAAAAAAACGATCAGCTGCAACGGGCCCGTGAATATCTGGATCGTGTGCGTGCCATCGACCCCAAAAACCAAACCTTAATCAAGCTCCTTGTGACCTTTAAGCAACTCATTACCGCTGACTGAGAACCTCCCCGTGCAGTTTTCCGACATTCTGGCATCCACCATTCATGACATCAAAAACTCGCTGAGCATGATTCTCAATGTACTCGAGCAGCTGACCGAGGGAAATGACATCCAGCAGTGGAACCCCACGCAGATTAATCATCTGAAACACGAGACCCGACGGGCCAACGATAATTTGATCCAGTTGCTGATCCTCTATAAACAGGATATAGGTCAACTGGTTCCCCATATCACTGAATACAATCTAGATGAATTTTTTCAAGAGGTGGTAGCCGAAAATCAATCCATGGCGACATCCCGCCAGGTGGAACTAGGTTACCGCTGCGAGCCGGATCTGTCGGGCTATTTCGATGCCGATTTGGTGCGTGGGGTTTTGACCAGCGCGCTGGGCAATGCTTTTCGCTATACCCGGGATCAACTGCTGATGACCGCCGAAGATCGCGATGGCTGGTTGGTCATTGCCCTGGAGGATAACGGGCGTGGTTATCCACAGCGGATGCTCGAATGCCAAACCGCCGATTCCGGTGAAGGATTTGACTTTCAGCGGACGGGTCTCGGGTTATATTTTGCATTCCTGGTGGCTGCGCTGCATAGCAACAGGGATCGCAAAGGTTTTATACGCATTGAGAATGAGGGAACCCTGGGGGGGGGGCGTTTTTCTCTATGGTTGCCCTAAGTCGTGCGACTCGCAAATATTCCGGATAACTACAGACTTGCCCTTTTTCAGGATCTGGCAGAAGAAGCGTAGCGTGTGGTTGGGCATGTAGAGTTGGCCGCGCTATACTGCCACGACACCATCACCTTTATTCACCTTTATTCACCTGGTTCGGCGCGGGACGTGCCGAGCTCTGTGGGGAAGCACATGTTTGTCAATGGCCGTCCGGTCTATCTCAACCTGCTCAAGATTCGCTGGCCTTTGCCCGCTCTGGTTTCCGGGTTGCATCGCATCTCCGGCGTAGTCCTGTTTTTGGCCATTCCGGTCGGACTCCTGCTGCTCGATCAATCTCTCGCCAATCCCGAAGGTTTTTCAGCCGTCAAGGGCTTGCTGGCCCACCCCTTCCTCAAACTGATCCTGGCCGGGATGATCTGGGCGCTCTGTCATCACCTCTTCGCCGGCATGCGCTTTTTCCTAATGGACTTGGATCTTTTTATGGAACGCTCGCAAGCCCGGCGTAGCGCCGCCCTGGCGGCGGCGGCCGGCGGTCTCTCGGCGTTGATCCTGATCGTGAGGCTTTTGTCATGAGCCGGCGTGCAACAGGCCTCCGGGCGTGGGTGGTGCAACGCCTGAGCGGTCTCTATCTCGGGCTTTTTTTCATGGTCTTCATGGGGCATCTGGCCTGGAACCCGCCGACGGATTTTGGGGCTTGGCGAACCTGGCTGACACAGGCCTGGGTCATGCTGGGTCTTTACCTGTTTTTGGCCAGCTTGCTGTTACATGCCTGGGTGGGGATTCGTGATGTCCTGATGGACTATGTGCCCATACTGGCGCTTAGGCTTTTGTTGTTGACGCTCTGCGGATTCCTGTTGATTGCCTGTGGCTTTTGGATGATGCAGTTGTTGATCCTGGCCCGCTTGGCGAGCGGGCCATCTTGAGGAGAATTGACTGATGAGTGTGGCGCGGCGGCAGTTCGATGCCCTGATCGTGGGAGCGGGCGGCGCGGGATTGCGGGCGGCCCTGCAACTGGCCAGTGCCGAAGTGCGGGTGGCGGTGGTTTCCAAGGTTTTTCCCACCCGTTCCCACACCGTGGCGGCCCAGGGGGGAGTCAATGCGGCGATTGCCAATGTCTCGCCCGATCACTGGCACTGGCACATGTTCGATACCGTCAAGGGTAGCGATTACCTGGGCGATCAGGATGCCATCGAGTTCATGTGCCGGGAGGCACCCAGCATCGTCTATGAGCTGGAACACGGTGGTGTGCCCTTTTCCCGCACCGCCACCGGGCACATCTATCAGCGTCCCTTTGGTGGCCAGAGCCAGGATTTCGGGGGTGCCCAGGCGAGCCGCACCTGCGCCGCCGCTGACCGCACCGGGCACGCCATCCTGCACACCCTGTACCAGCAAAACCTCCGTGCCCAAACCCACTTCTTCGACGAATATTTTGCCATCGACCTGATTCGTGATGACGAGGGGGGTGTTCAGGGCATCCTGGCGCTGAATATCGCGACCGGTGAGCCGATCCGGATCGAAGCCCGTGCAACTCTGCTGGCCACCGGGGGCTGTGGTCAGCTTTTTCGCACCAACACCAACGCCCACATCAACACCGGCGATGGCATGGCGATGGCCTTGAGGGCTGGCGTGCCGTTGCAGGACATGGAATTTTTCCAGTTTCATCCGACCGGCATTGCTGGCAAGGGGATGTTAATTACCGAGGGCAGCCGGGGTGAAGGCGGTTTTTTAACCAACCGCGACGGCGAGCGATTCATGGAACGCTACGCCCCCCGTGCCAAGGATCTTGCCAGTCGCGATGTGGTCAGCCGGGCCATTGCCACCGAGGTGCGCGAGGGCCGTGGCTGTGGTTCGCAGGCGGATCATGTTCTGTTGCATATTGCTCATCTCGGCGAGGCGGTCATCGACAAACGCCTGCCGGGGGTGCGGGACATGGCGCGAACCTTCCTGGGCATCGATCCCGTCAGCCAGCCTATCCCGGTGTTTCCCACCGCCCACTATGTGATGGGGGGGATCCCCACCGACCGTTTCGGGCGGGTCGTGGCACCCCGAGGCAAGGGTTCCGAGGAGGTCATACCGGGGCTCTACGCCGCCGGGGAATGCGCGTGCGTCTCGGTACACGGGGCCAATCGGCTGGGTGGCAACTCGCTTCTTGACATCCTGGTATTTGGCCGCTCGGCGGGCGACGACATTCTGCAATACCTCAAGGACAATCCACATCCTCGCCCGTTCGACGCGGGCAGTCTGGAACAGGCTGAAAATCGCCTGGCGCGCTGGGATCAGACTGGCGATGGCGAGTCTGTGGCGACAGTGCGCGAGAACCTCCGCAAGGTCATGGAAGATCACTGCGGGGTGTTCCGGGAGGCCTCCGTGATGGCGGAGGGTATCGCGAAGCTCTACGGCCTTCGTGATCGCATGGGCGAGATCCGGCTGCGCGATCAGGGCCGGATTTTCAACACCGCTCGCCTTGAAGCCCTGGAGCTTGAAAATCTGATGGTGATTGCAATGGCCACCCTGAGCGCCGCACTGGCCCGGGAAGAAAGCCGTGGTGCCCATAGCCGGATCGATTTTCCGACCCGTGATGATGTCCGCTGGTTAAAACACAGCCTGTATTTTCTGGAGGGGGATCGGCTCGAATGGAAGCCGGTTCGCACCAAGCCTCTGACCGTAGACTCTTTTGCCCCCAAGGAACGGGTGTATTGACCTCCCATGCCCCTGAGCTGGAACGAGATCACTCACGGTTCGCTCATTTTAAAGGCAACGTCATCGGATCGCGCAGCCAGCTTATATGATTTATAAAAATCAGAGACTGTTGCCCAGACTGTGGATCAGTAAAAATCAAAAAGA
>JBAXSA010000076.1:0-10715 GCA_037130945.1 Pseudomonadota bacterium
ATTACAGACCCGCAACATAGGCACGAATGCGATGCGCGGCTTCAATGCACTCCTCAAGGGGTGCTACCAGTGCCAGCCTGACCCGCTGCCGGCCAGGATTGCCGGCCTCGCCATCCCGGGACAAAAAACTGCCCGGCAGAACCGTCACATGCTGGGTGGCAAAGAGTCCACGGGCAAAATCCGTGTCTGCGATGGGGGTTTTTGGCCATAGATAAAAGCCCGCCTGGGGATTGGGTACCGCCAGCACCTCGGATAAAATCGGTATCACCGCCTCGAACTTGGCCTGGTACAAGCACCGGTTGTGTTCGACATGGGTCTCGTCGCGCCAGGCACGAGTGCTGGCCGCCTGATGGTGCAACGGCATGGCGCAGCCATGATAGGTGCGATAGCGAAAAAACCGCTCGATGAGCCCAGCATCTCCGGCCACAAAACCCGAGCGCATCCCCGGCACACTGGAGCGCTTGGACAGGCTGTGAAACACCAGACATCGAGAAAAATCGCCAGATCCTAGAGAATTCGCCGCCTGCAGGAGCCCTGGCGGGGGCGATCCGGCGGGATCGTAGAGTTCTGAATAGCACTCGTCAGCGGCAATCACGAACCCATACTGGCGAGCCTTGCCAATCAATTCCCGAAGGGTGTCGAGTCCAATGACCGCCCCGGTCGGGTTGCCGGGGCTACAGAGATAGAGCAATTGGCAGCGCCGCCAGATGGCATCCGGTACTTGGGTATCATCCGGAAGGTATCCGGAAGCCTCGGTACAGGGCAGGAAATAGGGTTCGGCACCCGCCAGAAACGCCGCGCCCTCGTAGATCTGATAGAAGGGATTCGGCATCAGCACCCGTGGCTGCCGGGTTCTATCCACCAGCGCCTGGGCCACGGCAAACAGCGCCTCGCGGGTGCCGTTGACCGGCAGGATGTGGTGATCGATGTCGATCGCCCCTGCGGGTAGCCCAAAGCGCCAGGTCAGCCAGTCGCGAATCGCCTCCCGCAAAGCCACCGTGCCGCGTGTAGTCGGGTAGCTCGACAGGCTGTGCAGGTGTGAAAGCGCTTCCTCGACGATAAAACCCGGCGTGGGATGCTGGGGTTCGCCGATGGACAGCGCGATGTGGGGCAAGTGGGCCGGTGGCATGAGGCCCGCCTTCAGCACGGCCAACCGTTCAAAGGGATAGGATTGCAGTCGGTCGAGGTCGGGATTCATGGGGATGCGAGGGCCAGCGGTTATAAAGGGGGAATTGTAAGCAATCGGCTGGCAGGTGACCATCGATCAGGGCGCGGTTCACCTTGCCGTTGTTACGATCCCCCGGTGAGTGACACCCACCGGCGGCGTTCTGGCACAATATCCCGTTTTTGAAACCCTGCGTATTGGCTGTCACTCTGGGTATGGCCGATGATGATGATGATGATGACGAGGAAGACAATCCCATGACCCGTGTCACCACCGCCGGGGCTTTTTATGCCGGGCGCTCGTGGCTGGTACGCCTGAAGCGTTGGCTGATCGGCCTGATGTCCCGTATCCCGGATTCATTCATCGCCCTGATTGGGCGCTTTTCCATTGCGGCGACATTCTGGAGATCCGGGCAAGCCAAGGTGCAGGGCTTTGCTATGGATATCGTCGAAGGCGAGTTTCAGCTCAATATGCCGCGGCTTTCCGATTCCGTTATCGATCTGTTTCGCGAGGAATACCGGTTGCCGCTGGTGTCACCAGAGCTGGCGGCACCCATCACGGTGTTCGCCGAACACCTGTTGCCCCTGTTGATCCTGATGGGCCTGGCCACCCGTTTTTCCGCACTGGCCCTGCTGGCGATGACCCTGACCCTACAGATATTCGTCTATCCAGATGCCTACCCCACCCACGGTGTCTGGGCCACGGTATTGCTGGTTCTGATCGCCAGGGGGCCGGGTGTATTCTCCCTGGATTACCTGATTGCTCGCCGTTATGGCTGAAGCTCATTCGGGATGGGGAGCCACTCACCAGCTAAACAAACGCCATTGGGCAAAGGCGGCGGGAGGGTCGTTCTGGCGTGTAAAGACGCCGTCGCCAGCCGCGTCGACGAGGTAATAGGTGATGCCATTCGCCAGTTCGACCTTGACCATTTGCAACTGGCCATTCACCCGATATTCGAGATATCGGGCTCCATCGCGATCAACAATGGTGATATCCGGCTCCAGGGTCTCTCCACTCTGAGCCGGACGCGGCAACTGGGGCGGTTCCGGTACGCCCTCTGGCGGGGGAACGCCCTCCGGTGGGGCCGCAGCTGCCAGGCAGGGCCCCACCAGGATCGCCAGTCTCAACCCATTCATCAGCCGCTTCATGTCCGCTCTCCTCTCTCCGGTCACTTGACCCGGATTTCATATAAAACTGCCGCCATCATAGCCGCAACCATCTGACAGTCGCCATTCGACCACAGAAACTGCCAAAGAATGGTATCCTTTCCGGGAACATAACGGCCGTGAGCCGGGTCACTAGCCCAACCGAGATACCCCACCATGACACAACACTCCAGACGAGTCCGCCGGATCCCCCAGCCGGGTTTTACCCTCATTGAACTCCTCGTGGTTCTGGCAATTCTCGGCCTCCTGGCCGGACTGGTGGGCCCGCAGGTCATCAAGTTTCTGGGGGGATCCAAGACCAAGACCACGGGCCTTCAGATCAAGGATTTCTCAATGGCCCTCGATATCTACAAAATCGATACCGGCCGTTATCCCAACAGTCAGGAGGGTCTTCAGGCGCTGGTAACGGCACCGGGTTCGGCGAGGAACTGGAACGGCCCTTACCTGCAAAAAAACAATGTTCCCAAGGATCCCTGGGGATTTGAGTACCAGTACAAAGCACCCGGCGAACAGGGGCGTCCCTTTGACATTATTTCGCTGGGGGCAGACAACGCCGTGGGCGGGGATGGCGAAAATCAGGATATCCATAGCTGGGATTGACCATGCCAATCGCCCGGCCGGCCTTGGGATTCACCCTGCTGGAACTGCTGGTGGTGCTGGCCATTGCGGGGTTCATGATGGCCGTGGTACCCCCCCTGATCTCGGCAGCCCTGCCCGGCGTCGAGACCCAGGCGGCAGCCCGGCAACTGGCAGCGGGGCTCCGTTTCGCACGGGGTCAAGCGGTCTATGGCGGTGCCCCGGTGGCGCTGACGATTGATCTCGACAACTTGCGCTTTTCCGTGCCAGGCCAGGATCATCCGGTGTCCCTGCCCTCGCGGGTCAAGCTGCATCTCACCACGGTCTATTCAGAACGGCTAGATGACCACCAGGGGGCCATTCGCTTTTTCCCCGATGGCAGTTCCACCGGCGGGCGCGTCCGCGTCAGCCAGGGCCGCAGCGGCTATGATGTCGATGTCGCCTGGCTCACCGGACGAGTCGAGGTGCGACCCGTGAGTCTTGGTTCTGGATGAACTCCGGGTCTCGCTCGCCAACCGCCGGTTTTTCGCTGCTCGAAGTGCTGGTGGCCCTGTCGATCCTGGCCCTATCGCTGGGCGTGATTCTGGCGATCTTTTCCAAGGCTCTGTTGGGTGCCCGTCTCAGCGAATCCTATACTTACGCGACTGCGCTGGCCGAGGCCCGGCTCGCCGCTGCGGGCAATGCCACGCCGCTGGCGGCCGGACAACTGGGTGGCCAGGAAGCAGGCTATGTCTGGCAAGTTCAGACAGCACCCTATGAACTGCCCGATATGGCCCTAAAATCCAACCTCGCCGGATTTTTGGTTCAGGTCACGGTGATGTGGACGGATGGCGGGCGGGCGCGCCAGGTGACGCTTCGTACCCTCAAGGTTCAACCCGCCGTTCTCTAGCAAGAGCCTGACAACCCATGCGCCGCCCAAGAGGTTTTACGTTGATCGAACTGGTGATCGTGCTCAGCATCGTCAGTTTGCTCACGGTCGTGCTGTTCTCCAGTCTGCGATTGGGTGTGCGCGGCTGGAATACGGTGGATGTGCGAGATACCCGCCTCCAGGAGACACGTCTGGTGCGGGGTTTTATCCGCAATGCCCTGGCCAGCGCCCGGGCCGTGCAGTTTCAGCGTGATCTTCAGCCACCGGTTTTGATGTTTCAGGGGGATACCCAACGGATTGAATGGGTGGCGCCGCTGTCTCAATTCGTCGGCGTGGGCGGTTTACACCTCATGCGTCTGGAGATCGAAGGCGGCGACCGGGGCATCCTGCGCCTGACCCGCTGGCTCTACCATCCCGCCATTTTGGACGGCCAGGCCGGCGTGCCCGCCTGGCAGCCGTTGGACAAAACCCGTGCCACCCGAGGATTGCCCGCCACCCCCGAGGCCTTGGAGGGCGTTTATGATAGCCAGGTGCTACTGGCCCGAGTCCAGGGCGGGCAATTTGGCTATTTTGGGCAGCGGAGTGACGAACAGGTGGCAAGCTGGCATGATACTTGGAACGATCCGGTGCGTCTTCCGGATCTTGTGACGGTCGCGCTGATCCCGGAAGGTGGTCACTGGCCGACATTGGCCGTTGTACCCGGTGCCTCGGGCCTCCTCCGGTAGGAATGGTGACGATGAGACCGGCAGGAATGGAGAGGGGTATCGCGCTGATACTGGTGCTGTGGGTCATCATGCTGCTGACCACCATGGCGCTCGCGGTCTCGGAGATCAACCGGAGCGGGCTAAAACTGGTGCAGTTCGCCCAGGAAGAGGCCCAGGCCCGTGCCGCCGCCGAGGCGGGTGTCAACTACCTGTGGCTGCGTCTCGCGGCACAACCTCCCGGATTTACGGGGGCACCGAAGACCGAGGGTGAGTGGCTGCCGGATGGCGAATTCCGGCCCTGGATCTGGCAAGGTCAAACCCTGTGGCTGGCGCTCGCCGATGAGGGCTCACAGATCGATCTCAACAAATCGACACCCGCGTTGCTGGGGGGCTTATTGGCGGCAGTAGGCGTCGAGGCCACTCAGCAGGCTCGCCTGCTGGATGCTATTGCCGACTGGCGTGATGGTGATGATTTGCGCCACCCCCAGGGTGCCGAGGCCGCCGACTATCAGGCGGCAGGCCTGCCCTACGGGCCCGCCAACCGCGATTTTCAGGCGGTGGAAGAGCTGCAATTAGTGTTGGGCATGACTCCCCCCCTCTATCAGGCGCTGGCCCCTCATATGACGGTTTTTTCGCAAGATGGCAAGGTGAATTCTCAAAACGCTTCCGACGTGGTGCTGCAAGCCATCCCAGGCATGACCGCCGAGATCATCCAGCAAATTCTGGACGCCCGAAAGACGGCCGTGGCTAATTTTTCGACACTGGGTCAGGTGCCCGCGCCCTTGAGTGCGCCGGTTCTGGGTGGTGCCGGCATGACCCGTGTGGGGCAGGGGCCTTTCCGGCTGATCGCCCGGGTGCCCGTTGGTGGCGGCCGAACCGGGCAGTACGAACGGGTTCTCAACCAGCTCTCCGGGCCGGTGTCTGGCAACCCGGCCGCTGGGGAGGGACGGCTGTTGCAAAATTTTCGCTGGTTATCGCCCCATGAATGAGGGCGTTCGTCTGATGGCTCCCGCCCGGCGAAGTGCCTTGACAACAAGTCTCCGGAGGACTTGGCGGGAGGCGGTCGCGAGCGTCACCGGTTGCCTGCCGGAGCATTTTTCCCCGGGCCAAAAACCGGCATCCTGTTTGCGGCTGGATCTGGAAGGGCCGGGGGGATCGCGGGCTCGGGTCGTCCGGGTGACCGCCAAGGGCGAAGACAGTCAGAGCGATCTGGATCTGGCGGAATTGGCGCTGCGCCGTGACTGGCTGGATCGTCTGGCACCCCCCGGCACGGTGCTGGAGATTCAGGCACCCCCGGGACAGGTGTTGAGCCGGATCATCCGCTTTCCCCGTCAGATTCAGGATGATCTGGAAACGGTGATCGGCTTTGAGATCGACCGTCTCACCCCCTTTCCGCGAGATCAGGTGTGGTATGACATCCAGGTACTCAATCCGCGTGCCTGGGAGGCCCCCCTGGAGATTCATCTGGCCTATCTCCCGATGGCCAGCCTAAAACCCTGGGTCGAGGGCTTTCAGGCGCTCGGCCGGGTGCTGTCCGCTGTCCGCTGGCCGGGAGCCTGGCCGGATGCCAACCTGCTGCCCATCCCGCTACGACCCCGCGTCCGGCGTCGTTGGGGTGGCCCCCTAGCCCTGGCCGGGCTGCTCTTGCTGTTGGCTGGCCTGGTGCTGGCTTTGCCGTTGTGGCAAAAGCGCCAGGTTGTGACCGCCCTCGGTCAAGTCATCGACAAGGCCCGGCCGGGTGCCGAACGGGTCAGCCAGTTACGCACCCAGCTCGATGAAACCATGGCCGCCAGCCGCCAGATCTTCGACCAACGCTCTATGAACCCCTATTTCATCGAGATTCTGCGCAATGTCACCGCCATCCTTCCGGATGATGCCTGGATCCAAACTCTGGAACTCACCAGCGGCGAGATTCAGATTCGCGGCGAGGCCGCCCGCGCCACGGGGCTTTTGCCGCTGATTGAAGGCTCGCCCTACTTTGAAGGGGCGGTGTTCCGCTCACCGGTTTTGCAAGCGCCTGGAACCGGCCGTGAGCGTTTTCATCTGGCCTTTCGTCCCAAACGGCCAGCGGCCACTCCTCCGGCCGGGACGCCATGATGCGCCTGGGCCTCCGGTGTAGCCTGATTTATGCGGTTGCCCTGTTGCTCCTTGGCGGGTTAGCGGCGGCTGTGGGAGTGCCGTGGCAAATGCAAAACGACCGCTACGACACCGAAATTGAGCGTCGTATCCGTCAATTGGCCCATCTTCGCGGTACCTCCCTGGGCTTGCCAGCCATTGAAGACGCCCTCAACCGGGCGCGGCAGGATATGAGCGGTTCGCTTTATTATTTCCAGGCGGCCAATCCCACCCTGGCCGGGGCGGATCTACAGGGCCGGATTCAGCAGGCGGTGACGAGTCATGGGGGTGAGATCCTGAGTACACAGGTGTTGGGCATCGAAGAAGAAAAGGGTTTATGGAAAATTCCGGTGCGTTTTAGGGCCAACCTGACCGTGGAAGGTCTGACCGGTGCCCTCTACCAGATCGAAGGTGGCAAACCCCTGATTATTGTCCGGCAGATCACCCTGAACGGTATGCGCGGTATGATCCAGCAGCGTCCCGGCGGCACCAAGGGAAGCCCGTCAGAGATGCGGCTCGACATCAACGCCGAATTTGTTGGCTTCATGCGCAAGGGATAAATAAATAAACATGCGAATCTCCCTGGCACTCCTGGTTCTTGGGCTGATGGCTCTGGCCTTTCTGGAATGGCAATCCGGCGAAGAACGGATGACGCGCTATCTGACCACCACCGAAGCGCCTCCCCCCGTGCCAGCGGGGTTGCCCCAATATCCTGACCTCGCGCTGTCGCCGGAGCCCCATTACGCGGAGATCGCGAAGCGTACCCTGTTCCGGCCCGAACGCCGCCCCGCCCCCCCCGATGACGGTTCAAACGATGCGGGATCGGAGAATCTGGATCTCAAAACCGTGTTTTTAACCGCGATCAGTTTGGGGAAATCGGGGCAATTTGCCTTATGGTTCGACTCGACTGATCACAAAATCCAGCGTGTCAAGGTCGGCGACAAGATCAAAAACTACCGGGTGCGGGCGCTAAAACCCGACGCCTTAGTGTTGGAAAACGGGGGGCGTGAAGAAATCCTGCCGTTGCGGGATTATAAAAATCGCCCGCCGGTGGCACCTTCCCCAGGCCGGGTTCAGATGCCTAAACCGCCGGTTCCACCGCCACCGCCGCCGCCACCACAGCCCCATCCGCCCGGGACGCCCAAGTGATTTTTCAATGGTTCGATAAGGAGCGATCTATTCATGAATAGCCGTATGACTATTCCGATCCTGGCAGCGGCTGGCCTGATCTGGCTCGCCGGTTGTAGCGGCGTGTCGGTTACGTCGGTTACAACAAAACTGGACACCACGGCGTCTTCTCCTGCCGCGCCGGAATCCGCTGGGAATCCTGGTGCCCCGACCCCTGCTCTCGCCCTACCCGATACCAGCCAAAGCGTTGCCGGTCAGGCCATGGAATACACGGTGGCCGAGAGCGATGCCGGAGTGGGCGCATCGCGGGAACATAAAATGCACGAAAATTATGTCTATCCCGGTTCCGGGCAGTTCGTCCGCCGCATTCAAACCAAAACACCTCCGCTGCCCGAGGGGGATGTCACCCTGAATTTCGAGGCCACTGATATCCGCGAGGTCATCAAGGTCATCCTCGGCGACATCCTCCAGACCAACTACATCCTGGATCCCCGGGTGCAGGGTACCGCCACCCTCCAGACCGGCAAGCCAGTGAACCGGGAGACCCTGCTGCCCACTCTCGAAACCCTGCTGCGCATGAATGGCGCGGCGCTGGTGCAAGGAAAAGGCGGGTACCAAGTGGTTCCGGTCGCCGCAGCGCTCCAGGGTACCGCAGTGCCGCAACTGGGCGATTCCGCCCAGCCCCTGCCGCGAGGCTATGGTCTGCGGGTCGTACCGCTACACAACATCGGCGCGACCGAGATGGGGCAGATTCTAAAACCCATGGCCCCGGATGGCAGCATCATCCGCATCGACAACCATCGCAACCTGCTGGTGCTGGCCGGTACCAGCCCGGAACTCGCCACCCTCCTGGACACGGTGTCGGTGTTTGATGTCGACTGGATGAAAGGCTACTCCGTGGGGATGTTCACGCTGGAATATTCCAACGCCGAGGAGGTTGTCAAGGCCGTGGAAGGGGTGATCGCCGCCAGTAAAGACGACAATCCCCTCACCGGGCTGGTGCGTCTGATTCCCGTTCCCTCGGTCAATGCCCTGCTGGTGATCACCACTCAGCCGCGTATTCTGGAAGAGGCTCGCAAGTGGATCGAACGGCTGGATCGCGCCGGTGGCGGCAAGGGGGAACGCCTGTTTGTCTATCGCGTCCATAATGGCGACGCCGCGTCGCTGGCGGACATGCTGAACCAGCTCTACGCGGAGAAAGGCGAAGGTTCCACCACCCCACCGGCCCGGGTGGCACCGGGTTTGCAGAAGACCACACTGGGAGGTGGATCCCAGTCCAACTCCCTGGGCTCGGGACTAGGCGGCCAGAGCCGGCAAGATCCCCTCAAGGCGGCAGGGAATCAGGCACAACCCGCCGCCACTTCGGCCACCCTCAAACTCGGCAACATCGTCAAGGTGGTGGCCGATACCATCAACAATTCGCTCTTGGTACGGGCCACCCCGGACGATTACCATAAATTACGGGAGGCTCTCGATCAGCTCGACATCATGCCCTTGCAGGTGCTGGTCGAAGCCACCATCATTGAGGTGTCACTGGTCGGTGATCTGCAAATGGGACTCCAGTGGTATTTTAAGACTTACCATTCCGGGGGCTGGCAGGGTAAATACACACTGGACGGTACCCAAGATGACAGCAAAGCTGCAAGTCTTGGCAAGGTCTTTCCAGGCTTCAACTGGACTCTCACAACACCCGCCGGAGACATTCGGGCGGTACTCAATCTCTTTGCTAGCGACGGACTGGTGAATGTGCTGTCCTCGCCTTCCGTGATGGTACTGGACAACCACACCGCCAAGATTCAGGTGGGTGATCAAGTCCCCATCGCCACCACACAGCAACAAAACCTCCAGGGCAGTAATCTTAACAACAACTACATGGTCAACAACATCCAGTACAAGGATACCGGGGTGATGCTGAGTGTGCAGCCGCGGGTCAGCCAGGGCGGCCTGGTGACCATGGAGATTGAACAAGAGATCAGCGACGTGTCGACCACGACGACTTCATCCCTCGATTCCCCCACCATCGCAACCCGCAAGATCCAAAGCACCGTCGCGGTGAAGAACGACCAGGCCATCGTACTCGGTGGGTTGATCCGGGAAAGACGCAGCGATACCAAAGGCGGATTGCCGGTGCTTTACAAGTTGCCCCTGGTAGGCTGGTTGTTCGGTCAGGACAGCAAAAACAAAAACCGGGTGGAACTCGTGGTGATGATCACCCCCAAGGTGATCGCCGGGGAAAAGGACATCCAGGCCATTACGGATAGTTTCAGAGCTAAACTTCAGGGTGTGAAGATGCCGGTGCCCGCGCTCAAACTCTAAGGTTGTTGCGTCATATTCGTGACGCCCAGCCGAGATCCCATCCAGCCAAGACCCCGCAAGAGGTCATCCACGTAGGTAAACACCACTGGAATCACCAGCAGGGAGAGGAAAGTTGAGGTCGTCAGCCCGCCAATCACCGCGATCGCCATCGGTGCGCGGAAACTCGGATCCACCCCCCAGCCCAGGGCGACCGGCAGCATCCCGGCACCCATGGCCAGGGTGGTCATGATGATGGGGCGGGCGCGTTTCTGGCAGGCGTCGATCAGGGCCTCGCGGCGCGGCAGGCCATCGCGGCGGCGAACACGCACGGCATACTCCACCAGCAAAATGGAGTTCTTGGTGACCACCCCCATCAGCATCAGGAGCCCGATCACCGAGGGCATGGAAAAGCTGTTATGGGTCAGCAGCAGGGCCAAAAAGGCCCCGCCCACCGACAGCGGCAGGGCGGTCAGGATGGTGACGGGTTGTAGAAAATCGTGGAACAGCAGCACCAGCACCACATAGATGCAGAGTACGCCGATCAACATCGCCGAGCCAAACCCCCCGAATAACTCCTTCATGCGCTCGGCGTCCCCCGAGACCGGTTGACGGATACCGGGCGGCAGGGCGTTGAGGGCGGGCAATTGCGCGGTCTCGGCCTGAACCTCGCCGATGATGCGCCCAGCCAGTTCAATGTC
>JBAXSA010000077.1:0-10517 GCA_037130945.1 Pseudomonadota bacterium
TTGCGGGGAGCCTTGCGGCGTTATTACCCGAAGGATAAATATCTATGGCAAAGAAGGTTCAGGCATACGTTAAACTTCAGGTCAAGGCAGGGGAGGCGAATCCCACGCCCCCTGTGGGACCTGCCTTGGGTCAGCAGGGCGTCAATATCATGGCGTTTTGCAAAGAATTTAACGCGGCGACCCAGAATATCGAAAAGGGAACGCCGATTCCCGTGGTCATTACGGTGTATAGCGACCGTAGTTTTACCTTTATCACCAGAACGCCACCGGCGAGCATCTTGTTGAAAAAGGCGATGGGTTTGAAATCAGGAAGTGCCCGGCCCAACACCAACAAGGTGGGACGTGTGACACGCGAACAGCTCGAACAGATCGCTAATACCAAGATGCCGGATCTGACAGCGGCTTCTTTGGAAGCTGCGGTGAGAACCATCGCAGGTAGTGCGCGTTCGATGGGTCTTGACGTGGAGGGACTGTAACATGGCCAAGTTGTCTAAACATGCCCAGGCAATCCGGACGCGGGTGCAGGCCGGCAAGTTGTATCCGGTGGAAGATGCGTTGACGCTGCTCAGGGAATTGAGCGCCAAACGATTCCGGGAATCGGTAGAGGTCGCGGTCAACCTAGGGGTCGATCCTCGCAAATCGGATCAGGTGGTCAGGGGCTCGACGGTACTGCCTCATGGTACGGGGAAAAGCGTCCGGGTTGCGGTGTTTACCCAGGGTGCCAATGTCCAGGCGGCGCGGGATGCGGGGGCTGAAATCGTTGGGCTTGAGGATCTGGCGGCGGACATCAAGGCCGGCAAGATGGATTTCGATGTGGTAATTGCTAGCCCCGACACCATGCGTATCGTAGGCCAACTGGGGCAGATCCTGGGTCCCCGCGGTTTAATGCCCAATCCCAAGGTTGGAACCGTCACACCCAATGTGGCCGAGGCGGTGCGTAATGCCAAGGCAGGCCAGGTACGTTACCGCACGGATAAGGCCGGGATTATCCATTGTACGATTGGCAAGCTCGACTTTGAATCGTCGGCACTCAAGACCAATTTGGAGACCCTGCTGCATGATCTTCAGAAGGCCAAGCCTTCTGCCTCCAAAGGGATTTACATGGAGCGTATCACCCTGTCTAGCACTCAGGGGCCTGGACTGGCTGTCGATCAGGCAAGCCTTTCTTTACTATGAAGATAAGCGGTCGTATGACCGCTTATCTCCCCTTCTTTGGAGCGCCCGGTTTAGGATGATCCCAGACCGGGTGATGTCAAAGACCGCAGGTGTGCCTGGCACTCAATTCTTGGTAAGAGCCTGCGCAGACGTTGCTCCGACAGTCAGACTGCTGACCCTGGAGTTCGTTAACAATGATCCGGATAGCCGGGTTTGATCAGACGGGGCCATCGGCCCCATTAGTCAGGAGGTGACGGAAATGGCATTGAATCTTGCAGAAAAACAAGCCATTGTCGATGAAGTCGCGGCAGTCGCTGCGAAGGCCCATTCCGCTATCGCGGCCGAGTATCGGGGGTTGACGGTGGTAGAGATGATCCGGTTGCGGGTTGCGGCCCGCCAGTCCGGCGTTTATCTGCGTGTTGTCAAAAATACCCTGGCTCGACGGGCGGTGGAAGGCACGAGCTTTTCCTGTATGCGAGAGGGTATGAAGGGTCCTTTGGTTCTGGCCTTCTCGATGCAGGAGCCTGGGGCGGCGGCGCGCGTGATCGAGGATTTTGCCAAAGGTAAGGACAAGCTGGTGGTGCGATTGGTGTCCATTGGCGGCAAACTGCTGGATCCCAAAGAGATCGGTGTGTTGGCGAAGATGCCGACCTACAATGAAGCGGTGAGCCAATTGATGGCCTTGATGAAGGCACCGGTTCAGAAACTGGCGCGCACCCTTCAAGAAGTGCCTGGCAAGTTGGTGCGTACCCTGGCAGCCGTCCGCGACGCCAAAGAGGCGGCCTGATCAAACGGGAGTTTCACGGAATTCGCGGCTTTGCAATGATGATTGATTTTGGGAGTTTAACTAATGGCTGTATCGAAAGAAGAGATTCTTGACGCAATTGCTAACATGACGGTGATGGAGGTTGTAGACCTTATCAAGGCCATGGAGGACAAGTTTGGTGTGACTGCGGCGGTTGCCGTCGCGGCAGCGCCCATGGCGGGTGCTGCGGCCCCCCAGGAAGAGGAAAAAACCGAGTTTAACGTTGTTTTGACGGGGTTTGGAGCCAATAAGGTTGGTGTCATCAAGGTGGTGCGTGAAATGACTGGACTGGGTCTGAAGGAAGCCAAGGACGCCGTGGAAGGGTTTCCCACCGTCCTCAAGGAAGCCATTCCAAAGGCCGAGGCCGAGGCCGCCAAGAAGAAGCTGGAAGAGGCGGGCGCAACGGTCGAGATCAAGTAATTCTTTTTGCGCGATTGCGGGAAACCGTTGGGCAAATGGGCTGGCAGTGTACCGCTGCCGGCCTTTTGCTGTTTGTGCGGTGTGATCGCAATGCCGTTACCCGTCTTGGGCATATCCACTTCGATTGAGGAAAGGCAGAATGGCCTATTCGTTCACCGAGAAAAAGCGTATCCGCAAGGATTTTGGCAAGCGTCCCAGCATCCTGAAGGTACCCTATCTGCTCGCCACACAGGTAGAGTCCTATCGTGAGTTCCTGCAGGCGGATACCCCGCCGGGACGGCGCCGTGACATCGGTTTGCAGGCGGCTTTCAAATCCGTCTTCCCGATAGAAAGCTATTCGGGCCACATCGTTCTGGAATATGTGGGCTATCGTCTTGGCGATTCGCCATTTGATGTGCGTGAGTGCCAAATTCGGGGCGCGACCTACCACGCACCCTTGCGGGTTTCAGTACGCCTGGTGGTGTATGACAGGGAAGCCCCGGCGGGTTCCAAGGTGGTCAAGGATATCAAGGAGCAGGAGGTTTTCATGGGAGAACTGCCACTCATGACCGATACCGGCACCTTCGTGATCAACGGCACCGAACGGGTGGTGGTTTCCCAGCTCCATCGCTCGCCAGGGGTTTTTTTCGATCATGATAAGGGCAAGACGCATTCTTCCGGCAAATATCTTTACTCGGCCCGGGTGATTCCCTACCGTGGCTCCTGGCTGGATTTCGAGTTCGATCCCAAGGATCTGGTCTATGTCCGCATTGATCGTCGGCGTAAATTGCCAGCCACGGTTTTGTTGCGGGCGCTGGGATATGACACCGAAACTATTTTGCGGCTCTTTTTCAAAACCGATACCTTCTATCTCGAGGGATCGCAGTGCTTTGTGGCACTGGTACCCGAACGCTTACGGGGGCAAACCCTGGATTTTGAGATTGCTCAGGGAGAGCAGATCCTGGTCGAGGCAGGACGCAAGATCACCCCCCGGCATATCAACGCCATCCAAAAGGCGGGGTTGACCCGTCTTCCGGTGCCGGAAAACTTTGTGGTGGGACGTTCACTGGCGCATCACCTGGTTGACGCCGAAACCGGCGAGCTGCTGGCGTCTGCCAACAGCATCGTTTCACGCGAACTCCTCGAGGGCATGCAAAAGCGGGGGATTGGTGAATTTCGGACACTTTTCACTAACGATATCGATCACGGCCCCTATATCTCCGAGACACTACGAATCGACACCACCACCGACGAAGCTCGGGCTCAGGAAGAACTCTACCGCATGATGCGACCTGGTGAGCCGCCGACCAAGGATGCGGTTCAGAATCTTTTCTTCAATCTTTTCTTTACCTTTGACCGCTACGACCTATCCGCAGTGGGGCGGATGAAGTTCAACCGGCGGCTGAACCGGGACGCCGTGGAGGGACCCGGTATCCTCTATGATGGCCAATACCTCAAGACTCGCACCGATGAATCGAGCAAAAAACTCTACGCCAGCTTGGGCGACAGCTCGGACATCATTGATGTTTTGCGGATGCTGGTGGATCTCCGCAATGGCAACAGCCAGGTGGATGATATCGATCATTTGGGAAACCGCCGTATCCGTTGTGTCGGAGAAATGACCGAGAATCAGTTTCGGATTGGTTTGGTGCGTGTTGAACGTGCGGTCAAGGAGCGTGTTTCGTTGCCGGATTCCGAGACCCTGATGCCTCAGGAACTCATCAATGCCAAACCGGTGTCGGCGGCCATCAAGGAATTCTTTGGTTCCAGTCAGCTATCCCAATTCATGGATCAAAACAACCCACTCTCCGAGGTGACCCATAAACGTCGCGTCTCAGCCCTGGGTCCGGGGGGGCTGGCCCGGGAAAGGGCAGGGTTTGAGGTACGTGATGTTCACCCCACCCACTATGGGCGGGTGTGTCCGATTGAAACCCCGGAAGGTCCCAACATCGGTCTGATTAATTCTCTGGCGGTATACGCCCGAACCAATAAATATGGATTTTTGGAAACGCCCTACCGCAAGGTCGGGGACGGGCGAGTGACGGATCGCATCGATTATCTGTCGGCCATCGAAGAGGGACGTTATGTGATCGCCCAGGCCAATGCGACACTGGATGAAACCGGGCAATTGGTGGATCCTCTGGTGTCAGTGCGGCATCAGAACGAATTCACGCTGACCACCCCCGACCGGGTGGAGTACATGGATGTGTCGCCCCGGCAGATTGTCTCGGTGGCCGCCTCGCTGATCCCTTTCCTGGAACACGATGACGCCAACCGTGCCCTCATGGGTTCCAATATGCAGCGTCAGGCGGTACCCACCCTGAGGGCCGAAAAACCCTTGGTGGGAACGGGCATGGAGCGCGTGGTGGCGATCGATTCCGGGGTTACGGTAGTGGCCCGCCGGGGCGGTGTGATTCACGGTGTGGATGCGTCCCGCATCGTGGTTCGGGTTAACGACGACGAGACCGAAGCGGGTGAACCGGGTGTGGACATCTATACCCTCACCAAATATACGCGTTCCAACCAGAACACCTGCATCAACCAGCGTCCGCTCGTGAATCGCGGTGATATCGTGACCCAAGGTGACGTACTGGCGGATGGGCCTTCCACGGATCTCGGCGAACTGGCGCTGGGTCAAAATCTGCGGGTGGCCTTCATGCCGTGGAATGGTTACAACTTTGAGGATTCGATCCTGATCTCCGAAGAGGTGGTGGACGACGACCGTTTCACCTCCATCCATATCGAGGAACTCCATTGCATGGCGCGGGACACCAAGTTGGGGCCCGAGGAGATTACCGCCGACATTCCCAATGTCAGCGAGTCGGCCCTGGCCAAGCTGGATGCCTCGGGGATCGTCTATGTGGGTGCCGAGGTCAGGGAGAGCGATATTCTGGTGGGGAAGGTCACCCCCAAGGGAGAAACGCAACTGACCCCCGAGGAAAAACTCCTTCGGGCGATCTTTGGCGAAAAGGCCTCGGATGTGAAGGATACCTCGCTCCGAGTGCCGGCTGGCATGGCGGGGACGGTCATCGATGTCCAGGTTTTTTTGCGCGAAGGGCAACCCAAGGACGAACGATCCCAGCAGATTGAAGAACAGGAGTTGTCGAAGGTCAAGAAAAACCTGGATGACCAATTGCGGATCATGGAAGACGATACTTTTCAACGCATCGAAATGATGCTGGATGGCAAGCTTGCCGATGGCGGACCGGGGGGTCTTAAAAGCGGTACCAGCATTTCGCAAGACTATCTCGCCAGCCTGGCGCGGGAACGCTGGTTCGAGATCCACCTGCGCGGCGAGGAGATGAGCGCAGAGCTTGAAAAGATCCACGATCAGGTCAAGTTTTTGCGCAAGGAGTTCCAGAAGCGCTTTGAAGAAAAACGTCGCAAACTCACCCAGGGCGATGAACTGTCCCCGGGTGTTCAGAAAATGGTCAAGGTGTATGTGGCGGTCAAGCGCCGCATTCAGCCGGGTGACAAGATGGCAGGCCGCCATGGTAACAAGGGCGTGATTTCCCGGATTATCCCCGTGGAGGATATGCCGTTTTCGGCTGATGGCGAGCCCATGGACATCGTACTGAATCCCTTGGGGGTGCCGTCCCGCATGAACGTGGGGCAAGTACTCGAAACCCATCTGGGATGGGCCGCGAAGGGGCTCGGGCGAAAACTCGGCGAGTTGCTGGATCATCAGGCCGAGATCAGGGAACTGCGGGAGTTTTTGGAGAAGATTTACAACCAGACCGGCCAGGGCCACAAGGAGACCCTCGACACCCTGAGCGACACAGAAATCACGACCCTCGCGCACAACCTGCGCGGCGGTGTGCCCATGGCTACGCCGGTGTTTGATGGTGCCAATGAGTCGGAGATTCGCGCTATGTTGAGTCTGGCCGGCTTGCCTGAAAGCGGACAGATGGCACTGTACGATGGACGCACCGGCGAGCCATTCGACCGCCTCGTGACGGTCGGCTACATGTATATGCTAAAACTTAACCATCTGGTCGATGACAAGATGCATGCCCGTTCCACCGGGCCTTACAGTCTAGTCACCCAGCAGCCCCTCGGGGGCAAGGCGCAGTTTGGCGGTCAGCGATTTGGCGAGATGGAAGTCTGGGCGCTCGAGGCCTATGGGGCTTCCTATACCCTGCAAGAGATGCTGACCGTCAAGTCCGACGATGTGCTGGGACGTACCAAGATGTACAAAAACATCGTCGACGGCGACCACCGGATGGAGGCCGGCATGCCGGAATCCTTCAATGTATTGGTCAAGGAGATTCGTTCGTTGGCTATCAATATCGAACTGGAGCAGGAGGACTAGCCTCCAGGTTTTGTCTTTTTTCTCGTCCACGGGGGCTCTGGCGGACTCTCAAAAGCGCCGCCTAGGGTCTTCTTTATTCGATTTCCGATGGCTCCAAGAGCCTAGATCGTCGGGAGAGCAGTGTGAAAGATCTTGTCAAAGCTGCCAAGCAGCTGGGTCATTTCCGGGAATTTGATGCCATTCATATCGGGCTTGCCTCGCCCGACATGATTCGTTCCTGGTCCTATGGTGAGGTGAAAAAACCCGAGACCATCAACTATCGTACCTTCAAACCAGAACGGGATGGCCTGTTCTGCGCTAAGATTTTTGGCCCCACCAGCGATAACGAGTGTTTGTGTGGTAAATACAAGCGCCTCAAACACAAGGGGGTGGTGTGTGAAAAGTGTGGCGTTGAAGTCACGCTGGCCAAGGTTCGCCGTGAACGCATGGGCCATATCGAGTTGGCCAGTCCCGTGGCGCACATCTGGTTCCTCAAGTCGTTGCCATCACGGATTGGCATGTTGCTGGACATGGCCTTGCGGGATATCGAACGGGTGCTGTATTTCGAGTCCTATGTGGTCGTCGATCCGGGTATGACCAACCTTGAGCGCGGTCAGCTGCTGACCGATGAGGAGTATCTCAAGGCGTTGGAGGAAAATGGTGACGAGTTCGACGCGAAGATGGGTGCCGAGGCCGTCCATCAATTGCTGAAGACCCTCGATGCACCGGCGACCATCCGGCAGATGCGTGAAGAGATTTTGACCACGGGTTCGGAAACCAAGATCAAGAAACTCTCCAAGCGCCTTAAGCTCCTGGAGTCTCTTCGGGATTCCGGGAATCGCCCGGAGTGGATGATCCTCACGGTGTTGCCAGTACTACCGCCCGATCTTCGCCCCCTGGTGCCCCTGGACGGCGGACGGTTCGCGACCTCGGATCTCAACGATCTCTATCGCCGGGTCATCAACCGTAATAACCGCCTCAAACGGCTACTCGAACTCAGCGCCCCGGACATCATCGTCCGTAACGAAAAGCGCATGTTGCAGGAATCTGTTGATGCCCTGCTTGACAATGGCCGGCGGGGCCGTGCCATCGCGGGTACCAACAAGCGGCCTTTAAAATCCCTGGCCGATATGATCAAGGGCAAACAGGGGCGGTTCCGCCAGAATCTGCTGGGCAAGCGGGTGGACTATTCGGGCCGTTCGGTGATCGTGGTCGGCCCCACCCTGCGCCTGCATCAGTGCGGGCTCCCCAAGCGCATGGCGCTCGAGCTGTTCAAACCCTTTATTTTTGCCAAGCTGCAGGCGCGTGGTGAGGTCACCACCATCAAACAGGCCAAAAAACTGGTAGAAAAGGGCACGGGTCAGGTGTGGGACATCCTGGAAGAGGTGATCCGCGAGCATCCGGTCATGTTGAACCGGGCACCCACGCTGCATCGCCTGGGGATTCAAGCGTTTGAGCCGGTGCTGGTCGAGGGCAAGGCGATTCAGCTCCATCCGCTGGTCTGCACGGCCTTTAACGCCGACTTCGACGGCGACCAGATGGCGGTGCATGTGCCGCTGTCCCTGGAGGCCCAGCTCGAGGTTCGGAGTCTGATGATGTCGTCGAACAATATCCTGTCGCCGGCCAATGGGGAGCCCATCATCGTGCCTTCCCAGGATGTGGTGCTGGGCATTTACTACATGACCCGCGATCGGGTTGCCGCTCGTGGCGAAGGGATGGTCTTCGCCAATCCGTCGGAGGCCCGTCGGGCTTACGAGAACGATGCGGCCGAGCTACATGCCAAGGTGCGTGTGCGGCTGCGCGAGGTGATTCTCCATGAAGACGGGACTCGCGAGGAGCGGATCAGCGTGATTCCCACGACCGTAGGCCGGGCCTTGCTGTCGGAGATTTTGCCCGAAGGCTTGCCTTTCGAGATTATCAATCGGGCCATGGGCAAAAAACAGATCTCGAATTTGGTCAATAGCTGCTATCGCCGTTTGGGTTTGAAGGAAACCGTCGTGTTTGCCGACCAGCTCATGTACATGGGTTTTCGCATGGCCACCCGTGCGGGTATCTCGATTGGCATCGACGACATGATGGTGCCGAGTGAGAAAGCCAGCATTCTCGACATGGCCGAACAATCCATCAAACAGATTGAAAACGAATATGTCTCGGGGGCCATCAGCAAGAGCGAACGCTACAGCAAGGTGGTCGACATCTGGACTCGAACCAACGATGCGGTGGCCAAGGCGAAGATGGATAAACTCGGCAAGGAAGACATCACGGATCGCCAGGGGAAGGTCACCTCGCAACCTTCCTTCAATTCCATCTACATGATGGCGGACTCGGGAGCCCGTGGTAACGCCACCCAAATCCGCCAGCTTGCCGGGATGCGCGGGCTGATGTCAAAGCCCGATGGCTCGATCATCGAAAACGCCATTACCGCCAATTTCCGGGAAGGTCTCGACGTTTTGCAATACTTCATCTCCACGCATGGCGCTCGCAAAGGGCTTGCGGACACGGCTCTGAAGACGGCCAACTCGGGGTATCTCACCCGTCGGCTGGTGGATGTTGCCCAGGACATGGTGGTGCTACAGCAGGATTGCGGAACCCACCATGGCCTCCTGATGACCCCCCAGATCGAAGGCGGTGAGGTCAAGGAATCCTTGCGGGATCGGATTCTCGGTCGGGTGGCGGCGGAGGATATCCGCCGCTATGGCCATGACGAAACCCTCTGCCCTGCCGGGACGCTGCTCGAGGAGGCCTGGGTGGAGCGCCTGGAAAAGGCGGGGGTGGATCAGGTGCGGGTGCGCTCGGCCATTACCTGCGAGGCCCGGGCGGGCGTTTGCGCGAGTTGCTATGGCCGGGATCTCGCCCGGGGCCATATGGCCAACATTGGCGAGGCGGTGGGGGTGATCGCGGCCCAATCCATCGGCGAACCCGGTACCCAGCTGACCATGCGCACCTTCCACATTGGCGGTGCCGCCTCCCGGGCTGCGGCGGTCAACAGCATCGAGATCAAGAACACCGGCGTTTTGCGGCTGCACAATATCAAGACCGTCCGGCATGCCACCGGCAACCTGATTGCGGTGTCCCGTTCGGGGGAATTGACGGTACTTGACGAGATGGGCCGTGAGCGGGAACGTTACAAGGTGCCCTATGGAGGTACCCTGTTGGCGGCCGATGGGGATCAGGTCAAGGGCGGGCAGGTCGTGGCCCGGTGGGATCCCCATACCCACCCCGTGATCACCGAGGTGGCTGGTATTTTGCGCTTCGCCGATTTTCACGAAGGTCTGAGTGTCCAAACCGAGCAGGACGAAAACACCGGGCTGCAACAGCTTAAGGTCATCGACCCCAAACAGCGCCCTTCCGGTGGCAAGGATTTACGGCCCATGGTGCGGCTGGTAGATGAAAATGGCCTGGATCTCAACATTGCGGGTACCGACATCCCCGCGCATTATCCACTCCCGGCGGGTGCCATCGTCGGGGTGCAAGATGGCGCTCAGGTGGGGATTGGCGACGTGGTGGCCAAGATTCCCCAGGCCTCGCTCAAGACCCGCGACATCGTGGGGGGCTTGCCGCGCGTAGCGGATCTTTTCGAGGCGCGCAAGCCCAAGGATCCCGCAGTGCTGGCCGAGGACTCCGGTACCGTGGGTTTCGGCCGGGATACCAAGGGCAAACAACGGGTCATCGTCAAGCGCCCGGATCTCGAAGAGATTGAATTCCTCATCCCCAAATGGCGCCATGTGACGGTGTTCGAAGGGGAACAGGTGGAAAAGGGTGAGATGATCAGTGACGGCGAATTCAATCCCCATGACATCCTGCGCCTGAAAGGGGTTCCGGCCCTGGCGGAGTATCTGGTGAAAGAAATCCAGGACGTGTATCGCC
>JBAXSA010000078.1:0-10473 GCA_037130945.1 Pseudomonadota bacterium
TATGATAAACTGGATACGACATCTGTTTACAGGCAATGAAGATAGGGCCTTTCTGGATCAGGTTGTTCCAGATAAAAGGGAGATTGGCGGGTTGGATTTTGTGAACGCGATTGAAGCCCATACCAAATGGAAAGTCCGGCTCCAATCAATGATTGATTGTGATACGGCTGAAATGCTGGATCCCGACAAGGTCGCCCGGGATGATTTGTGTGAACTTGGCAAGTGGATATACGCCAGCGGCGTTGTAAATTATGGGGAAAGTCAATCTTTCATACATTTGAAAGGGTGTCACACAAAATTTCATAAGTGCGCGGCGCAGGTTATATCGCTGACTTTAGAGGGAAAAAAAATAGAGGCACAAGCCGAATTACGCACCGGCGACTATGCAAAAACATCCGCTCAAATCAGGGCGGATCTTGTGCGGCTTTGGCATGACATGGATAGGATATCGCTGCCGCAAGCTGAAGTAGTCGCACCCAAGCCGCAGCAGGAAAATACCCAAAAGGTAACGGCTAGCGGTGTTGGCACCACCGCAGGGAAGGCCAAGAACAACGCCATCCGGAATGCCATCGAAAAAGCTATTGGGAAACATGTTCCGCCCGACGTGGTCATGCGGAATCGGCAGACGATCAAGGACGAGTTGCTACGTCACAGCGACTATTTTATCAAGAATGTGGAAATACTCTCGCAGGAGGACAGTGAAGATGGGCTAACCCTGGTAGACATTGAGGCCTTGGTAGCCAGTTCCATTCTACAAAGTAAACTAAAGGCGCTTAACATCGAGACGCTCGAAGTGGGGTTTGCGGTGAGCGAAGAGGCACAGCAGGTTCAGATGGAGCAAAAAGCTAAAGAGAATTTACCTGGCTAGAAATGCGGTCAGTACGGGTTTACTTTGGTTTGGTTTTATGGGACAAGCTATTACTGTTCGTCCCTCCCCTTGAGGGAGAGGGCCGGGGAGAGGGGTCTAAACGGTTACCTCAAATCTCAAATCAAAGGCGAATTGACGCGGGTGGCCCATGAACCCTAAACCACAAATTCTCATCGTCGATGACGTGCCCATGAACGTCGAGGTGTTGGCCGAGGCGTTACACAAGGACTATCACATCAAGGTCGCCAGCTGCGGTGCCGAGGCCTTGGTAATCGCCGCCAATGACGATCCCGCCAAACGGCCTGACCTTGTGCTGCTCGATGTCATGATGCCGGAGATGGACGGTTACGAGGTCTGCCGCCGGTTGAGGGAGAATCCGCGAACCCAACGTATCCCGGTAATTTTTGTCACGGCCAAGAGCGAGGTCAAGGACGAGGAGAAAGGCTTATCGCTGGGTGCCGTGGATTACATCTCCAAGCCCTTCGCGATTCCCATCGTCAGGGCGCGGGTTCGCACTCACCTCAACATCAAGTGTCAGGCCGACCTGCTCGAATCGCTGGCAATGCTTGATGGTTTGACGCACATTGCCAACCGCCGCCGCCTGGACGAGACGATTGATGCCGAATGGCGTCGTGCCTGCCGCGAGTCCTTGTGCTTGTCCCTGATCATGATCGATATCGACCACTTCAAGTTTTTCAACGACCACTATGGCCATGGCGCGGGTGATCTCGCCCTAAAGAGCGTGGCCGAGGCGCTGACGAGCGTCACGAAACGTCCCGGCGATCTGATCGCCCGCTACGGCGGCGAGGAATTTGCTGCCGTCTTGCCCAATACCGACATCGATGGTACCCGTCATCTGGCCGAAGGTTTCCGTCATGCGGTTGAGATTCGTGGCATCGCACACGCGCACTCCCCCACCGCCGATCACGTCCCGGTCAGCGTCGGTTTCGCAACCATCATGACGCGATGCGCCGATTCCCCGGCGACGTTGACCGCATGCGCTGATCGTATGCTCTATCTGGCCAAGTCGTCTGGTCGCAATCGGGTCGAGGGAGAATTTTGCCAGACCTCGAAGGATCTCTCATAAATGGTGAAACCCCGCTCGCTGGGCGTTCAGGTCACGCAACGTCTAGGTAGCGCCTTCCTGGCCTTCCTGGTCGTGATCCTTCTCGGTGCCACCTGGCTGATTCGCAATGCGATGGAGACGTCCCGCCGCCAGGATATTGAGAGCGTAATCGCCCATTATCGCGGCCTAGTCGTTGAAATATTAGAAGATTTTGAGAAGCATGGGATGCGGCTGCGTTCGCAACTCGAATACGATCCCACCCTGCTGGATCCGGCCGGGCAATGGCTGCGGCTTAAGAGCTACATCACCTCCCAGATCCTGCTGGATATCTACCATCAGATCCTGATCAGCGATGCCAATCAGCATACCCTTTTCCGGGTCAGCCGAGCCGCCCTGCCCGAGCAGATGAGTCATGAGAATGACAAACCGGTGTGGTACTACTCGCCTGAAGTGGGCCAGCTCTACCTGGTGCTGTTTCAACCGATCCTCCTGACTGGGGGCCAACCAGGACACTTGGTGCTGTTTCGACCCATCGATAACGGCGTCCTGTACCGTATGACCTTTCCCAATACCCGTTTGCATCTGGTCTGGAATGACCGGGTGGTCGCCTCATCCGAAGGAGAAACGGGCCAAGTACTGACCAGGCGGGAGGGTTTCTTCGAGGATGCCGAGGTACTTTACCATCGCCAGATACAGGCCTTTAGGAGTGGCGCGCTGACGGGCCCCCAATTGGTGATCGACCGCCGCGTCGAATCCCTGTTTTCCCTAGGGCAACTGGCATTCGCCGGCCTGGTCGGCACTGGCGTGGCGGGTTTGCTGCTCTGGCTGGCGCTGGGTCGCTGGTTGAGGCTCGTCTCGCAACGCTTGATTGCCGTACATGACGCCAGCGAGATTTTTGCCGTGCGAGCCTGTCTGACTCCCGCACTCGAAGCTCGTCTGGCTTGGGCTAGGGCCATCGACAACGACGAAATCAATGGGGTGGCGACGGCGTTGTGTGATCTGATCGAGGCGGTGGTAACACACGAACAAATACGCGATATGACCGAGCAAACGATCAGGAACAATGAGGCGCGGATTCGCCAGATTACTACTGTGATGGCGGGTGGCATTTATGTCATCGACACGGCTGGCTGTCTCACCTTCGTGAATCCGGAAGCCGAACGACTGCTCGGCTGGAGTGCCGCCGAGCTGTTGGGGTGCAAGGCCCACGCGACTTTTCACCATTCACGGCCAAACGGCGCGTTCTTTCCGGCCAGGGAATGTCCCGTTTACGAGACCCTGACCGATGGCAAGTCACATCACTCCCTGACGGATTTTGTTATTCATCGGGATGGCCATTTCGTGCCGGTTAGCTTGTCGGCGGTGCCAATCCTCGAAGATGGCGTGATTAGGGGCGTCGTGACTGCCTTCAACGACATTTCGGATCGCCTCAAAGTCGAGGAGGCGTTACGAACCAGCGAGGCCGAATACCGCACCATCCTGGCAACCGCTCTCGACGGCTTCTGGTTGCTGGATCTCAATGGCCATCTCCTGGAGGTCAACGAGGCCTATTGCCGCATGTCCGGCTACACCCGCGACGAATTGCTGACTCTGGCTATTTCCGATCTCGAGGCTAGCGAGCTTCCGGAGCATGTGCGCGGCCATATCGAGAAGGTCATGGCGATTGATGGCTACGACCGCTTCGAAACGTATCACCGGCGCCAGGACGGCTCCCTGTTCGAGACCGAGGTCAGTATGCAATATCTGTCGTTGCGGGGGGGCACCATGGTGGTTTTCATCCGCGATCTCAGCGAACGCAGGAGTGCCGAGCGCCAGATCCGGGAGTTGTTGGATTTCAATCAGAAGATCATCGACGAATCGACGCTGGGAATCCTGGTTTACCAGGCTGGGGGGGTGTGCCTCGCCTGTAACGAGGCGGCGGCGCGCATTGCCGGCACCACACGGGAAAAACTGTCACGGCAGGATTTCCGGCAGATTCGGGCCTTGCGCAAAACCCCCATCCTGGAAACGGCGCTCTTGGCGCTGGAGAGCAACACACCCAAGCGTTGCGAGGCCCATTTGACATGGACAGGCCGCGAAGTCTGGATCGATAGCGATTTCGTGCCTTTCCAGAGCGGTGGCCAACCCTGCCTCCTGGTTCTCCTCAACGATGTCAGTCAATACCGTCTTGCCGAGCGGGCGCTTCGGGAGTCAAAACAAACGGCCGAGGAGGCCAGCCGCGCCAAGAGCGAATTCCTCTCCAACATGAGCCACGAGATTCGCACACCGCTCAATGCCATCATCGGTCTGACGCATCTGGCGCTGGACAGCGACCCCCCACCCCAACAGCGCAACTATCTGAAAAAAATCGAGATCTCATCGTGCCTCCTGCTGGGCATTATCAACGACATCCTGGATTTCTCGAAGATCGAGGCCGGCAAATTGGAACTCGATGCCATCGAATTCACGCTCGACGAGGTACTTAACGATGTGGCTTCCACGCTAGTTTACCGCGCCAATGAAAAGGGACTCGAGATGGCGGTTGAGGTGGCACCGGAGGTACCAGCACGCATGATGGGCGATCCCATGCGGCTCACACAGGTACTCAACAATCTCGTCGGTAATGCCATCAAGTTCACAGGACAGGGTCGCATCGGCGTGGGTGTCGTCGGACTGGAACACCGGGACGGCCGGGTGTTGCTGCGTTTTTCGGTATGCGACACCGGCATTGGCCTTGAACCGCAACAGATCGACAGGTTGTTCAAGCCATTCATGCAGGCCGACGGCTCGATCACCCGCCGCTTTGGTGGCACCGGATTGGGCCTGACCATCAGCAAGCGGCTGGTCGAACGGATGGGCGGCGAGATCGGCGTCAACAGCCTGTTTGGCGCGGGCAGCGAATTTTGGTTCACCGTATCCTTGCCAGTGGCAACCACCGCCCATTCGGCCCTTCCCGCAGCGGATACTCATAAAAAAAACGTCTCCGCGCTGGTAGGCCAACGCGTCCTGGTAGTCGAGGACAACGACATCAACCAGCAGGTGATCAGCGAGATACTCGAACGCGCCGGCCTGGTGGTCACCCTGGTCGACAACGGCCAGCAGGCGCTGGATCGCCTGGCCACGGAACCCTTCGACGCCGTACTGATGGATCTACACATGCCGGTCATGGATGGCCTTGAGGCCACGCGCCGCATCCGCCGCGACCCGCGCTTTCTCCATCTTCCGGTTATTGCCATGACGGCGGCCGCCATGACGCAAGATCGCCAAGCCTGTCTGGCAGCAGGCATGAACGATCATATCGCCAAGCCGATCTCGCCGCCGCGACTCTTCGCGGCGATCCTGCGCTGCTTGGGTGGGGAATTGGCTATTTGTAAGGAAAACCGGATCGCCTCGGCCTCTCACCCGTCGTTTTTTCTAAAACCCCTGCCATGGCTGCCAGGGGCCGAACTGGCACAGGCACTGGATCGGCTGGGGGGCAACCGCGACTTGCTGTTCAACCTGCTACAGCGGTTTGTCTTGCAATTTAGCGACACCGGCCAGACCCTGAGAGACCTGATCGGCGGTGGCGATCTGTCTGCGGCCCATGAACTGACCCATCAGCTCAAGGGCATTTCGGCCACGCTCTGCCTCACGGATCTCGCCCGGGAAGCCACGCACGCCGACGACGCCCTGACCACGCAAATGTTACCCGACAATCTGCCGGATCTGCTTGAAGTCCTCGCACGAACCCTTGAGCATGTGAAGAGCCTGGACACCGAGCCAAAAAAGCCGGATCGGCGATGGGTGCCAGTGGATGACGAGGCGATCAGGAATTTACTGGCCAAGCTGCGCGAACTGCTGGCCGAGCATGGTTTCGTCCCCAGCACCTTGCGCCAGGACATCCGCCAAGCACTGGCCGGCAGTGCTTTCGAGACGCCCTGCGAACAACTGCTCCAGGCGGTTGAGCGGTTCGATTATGTCAAGGCGCAACTGGCGCTCGAAACCCTCACCATCCCCCCCTAGGTGAGTCTTCAGCCCGCCGCCGTGAGCCGGGCCATCAGCCGCTCTCGCAACGCCGCGAAATCCTCGGGGCGATCCAGTGGTTGCCGCTGGGAACCGGTGATGAAAAAAAGGTCTTCCACCTCGGCTCCGATGGTCGATATTTTGGCCTTGTGCAGGTCGACCCCGACATCCTGGAAGGCCAGCCCCACATCGGCCAGTAGCCCTGGGCGATCAGCGGCCACCAGATGAACCACCGTGAAACGGCCCCGTAGATCTTCACCAAATTCAACCCGGGGCGGGATATGAAACAACCGCTGTTGGCGGCTTGGTCGGCGCGGCAGGGGGGGTGGGCGTCCCGTCGGTGCCACCAACAGGGCGGCCAGACCCTCGCGAACCTCCTGTTGCCGGTGGCCGGGCGCAAGCGGTGTGCCGTCCTGTTCCAGAACCCAATAGGCGTGGCAGGCGCGCCGGTCTTCGGTGACATGGAGACGGGCATCCAGGATGGTCAGGCCCACCTGATCCAGAAAAGCCGTGATTTGGGCGAACCGTCCTGGGCGTTCGGGTGCAAAAACGAATAGGGCACTACAGCCGTGAGTCGTGAGTGGCATCAGATTGCTCACCGTGCCCTGCGGCGGACTCTGGATCATCAGGTGAGTCTGCCAGGCTATCTCCTCCGGGGTGCCGTGCAACAGGAAATCCGGCCCCAGGGTCACCCACAATGCCTCGCAGGACGCAATGGGAACACCGTGGGTTTTGAGCAAACGGCTGACTTCGTGACGCCGCTCGGCCAGCATCTCGTCCTGGGCCTGGGGATTATCGAGACCCCGCAAGAGCGCCCGATGGGTAGTCAGGTACAACTCGTTCAGCAGCGACGCCCGCCAGGAGTTCCAGCGCGCTGGATTGGTGGCGTGGGAATCCGCTACAGTGAGCAGGAACAGGTAATCCAGCCGCGACATGTCGCCGACTTGCGCGGCAAAGGTCTGAATCACCTCGGCATCGCTGATATCCTTGCGCTGAACCGTCATCGACATCAGCAGGTGCTTTTCCACTAGCCAGGTCACCAGCCGGCCGTCAAAATCGCTGAGGTTATGGTTCCGGCAAAACACCAGGGCATCCTGGGCTCCGAGCAGGGAGTGGTCGCCGCCACGGCCCTTGGCGATGTCGTGGAACAGGGCGGCCAGGTAGAGCAGCTCCATCTTGGGGATGTTCTTCACCACCACACCGCATAACGGATGTTCATGGGCCAGGTCGGGCGACATGAAACCGCGCAAATTCCGGATCACGAACAGGGTGTGTTCATCAACAGTAAACACATGGAAAAGATCGTACTGCATGCGGCCCACAATATTGGCGAAGGCTGGCAGGTAGGCGGCCAGAATACCGTAGCGGTTCATCCGGCGCAGGGTCTGAGTGATACATTGATGAGGTTGGCGGAGGATCTCCATAAAGAGGGTTCGCGCCTTGATATCCCGGCGAAAACTGTCGTCAATACGATGGCGGTGGTCGCGAATCAGACGGATGGTGCCCGCGCGTACCCCGACAAGATCCGGATGGATCGCCAGGAGCAAAAAGACTTCCAACAGAGCCCAGGGGTAATGTTCAAAGACCCGCTCGTCGATGGCTTCCAGGTAGCCGTGGCGGGACTGGAAGCGACGATTCACCGGGATGGCCGGGGGGATATGCACTTGAATCGCCTCCTCGAAGAGTTGCAGCAGCATCTCGTTGAGGCGGGCAATCTCGGTCAGGGTGCGGTAGTAGCCCTGCATAAACTGCTCGACCGCCAGGCTGTCTGCAGTATCCTCAAAACCGAATTGCGCCGCCAGGGTGCGCTGGTAGTCGAAGAGCAGCCGATCCTCGCGGCGGCCGGCAAGCTGGTGCAAGGCAAAACGGATGCGCCATAGATGCTGCTCGCCCTCGCTCAGGGTTCGGTATTCCGAGTCGGTGAGAAAACCGTTTTTTACCAGGGCGTGCAGGGTCTCGGCACCTATCAGGCGTTGCGCGACCCAGGCAATGGTCTGAATATCCCGCAGGCCTCCCGGACTTTCCTTGAGATTGGGTTCGAGGCGGTTGAGGGAATCGCCCATGCGGCTATGCCGCAGCCTTTGTTCTTCCCGTTTGGCGTCCAAAAAATCGGCGGGGGACCAGAGGCGATCCGGCCCAATGGCTTGTTTGAGCGCCACCATGAGGCGCGTGGATCCCGCCACCCGCCGGATCTCCTGGAGGTTGGTGATGACCGTGATGTCGCGCTCGGCCTCAAAGACGCAATCTTCGACCGTGCGCACACTGTGGCCGACCTCCAGTTTCATGTCCCACAGGTGAGTGATCAGGTGTTCCAGATGTTCGCGAATCCGCCCCCCGGGTGATTCTTCCAGCAGGATCAGGATGTCGACATCGGAATGGGGGTGCAGCTCGCCACGGCCATAGCCGCCCACCGCGATACAGGTGCAACATTCGTGACTGGCGGCGGGCATCCACAAGCGCCAGGCGGCCTGGATCAACTCATCGACGAGGGCCGCCCGAGAGGCCACCAATTCGGCAATGGGTATCCCTTGTTCAAAACGGCGCGCCAGTTGTCCGCTACCCTCTCGCAGCGCATTGCGAAACGGTTCCAGTGTCTTGCCCGGCCGGGCCGCCTCTAAGGCGGATCGGAAGGCGGCTACATCGAGTGGTACGAGACTGGCCATGCTAAAAAAGAATCGCCCGTGACGGGTGTGCGGCATCTCGTTCTTCCTGACGCAGGGTCAACACCTCATGGCCGTTTGCTGTCACCAGGAGGGTGTGTTCCCATTGGGCCGACAGGCTACGATCCTTGGTCACCACCGTCCAGCCATCCGGCAAGAGCCGGACATGGCGTTTGCCGGCATTGACCATGGGCTCGATGGTAAAACACATGCCAGGTACCAATACCACGCCTTCTCCCGGTTTACCCGTGTGCAGCACCTGGGGCTCCTCGTGAAACTCCCGGCCAATACCATGACCGCAATACTCGCGCACCATCGAGTAATTCTGGGATTCGGCATATCGTTGAATGGCGTGACCGAGATCGCCCAATGTCGCGCCGGGACGCACCGCCTGGATACCTCGCCACATCGCCTCGTGGCTCACCATGACCAGGCGCCGAGCGAGAATCGAGGGTTCGCCGACAAAAAACATGCGGCTGGTGTCACCGTGGTAGCCATTCTTGATGACTGTGATGTCAACATTGATGATGTCTCCGAATTTCAACAGGCGATCACACGGAATGCCGTGGCAGACCTGGTGGTTCACCGAGGTACAGATCGAGCGCGGAAACCCCCGGTAGTTGAGCGGTGCCGGTATCACCCGCTGCACCTGAACCATGAAGTCATGACAGCGTTGGTCGAGTTCGTCGGTAGTCACACCGGGCTGCACGAAGGGCCCGATCATTTCGAGTACCTCGGCGGCCAAACGGCCAGCCACTCGCATCTTGGCCACCTCGGCGGGTGCCTTTAGGGATATCGCCATTCTATAGCCAACCGGAAATTTGCAGTGAGGGGTTTCCCGGGTCTTATCCCTGCCCGGAATTGTCCCGCAGAATCAGGCATGGTATAAGATGCGACGCCGTTTCGTAAACCACGGCTAAAATTCACACACGCACGAATAGACAAGAACCCGGGTCTCCGCATCATGGCGGAGTGGTTTTCTTGGAGAGTGCGTGGCGGTCGGTAAAAACCCAAATTAAACAATCGAGGTAACTGCATGGGCAATGTCAGCATGCGCCAAATGCTGGAGGCGGGGGTTCATTTTGGCCACCAAACCCGCTATTGGAATCCCAAGATGGCCCCTTACATCTTCGGGGATCGCAATAAAATCCACATTATCAATCTTGAAAAAACCCTGCCGTTGTTCAACGATGCCATGAATTTTATTGGCAAGTTGGCGTCCAATGGCGGCAAGGTGTTGTTCGTCGGCACCAAACGGGCGGCACGCGATGTTGTGCGCGATGAGGCCACACGGTGCGACATGCCCTATGTCAACTTCCGCTGGCTGGGCGGCATGTTGACCAACTTTCGCACCATCCGCCAGTCCATCAAACGTCTGAAAGAGTTGGAGGGGCTCTTCGCAGAGGGCGGTATCGAGCGTTTCAACAAAAAAGAGGCACTCACCCTCAAGCGTGAGCTGGACAAGCTCAACCGGGGACTCGGCGGCATCAAGAATATGGATGGCCTGCCGGATGCCCTGTATGTCATTGATGTCGGTCTCGAAAACATCGCGGTGAGCGAGGCCCGCAAACTGGGCATTCCGGTGATTGGCGTGGTGGATTCCAATAATAATCCCGACGGCATTGATTACGTCATTCCGGGCAATGACGATGCCATGCGCTCCATCCAGCTGTATGTGCAGGGTGCTGCGGTGTCGGTGCTGGAAGGACGGGCCACGGCGGCTCAGGTGGGCTCTGGCCGCAGCGATGATTACATCGAGGCGGAAGCGGCGGCGGTGCCTGCGGCATAAGGCGTGCCGGTTTAGCCGGGACATCCGTGATTATTCTGTAGAGGACAAGGTTTTTTATGGCGATTCCAGCCACATTGGTAAAAGAACTGCGCGAGCGCACCGGCGCTGG
>JBAXSA010000079.1:0-10359 GCA_037130945.1 Pseudomonadota bacterium
TACCCCAAAAAATGGCGCTTGAAGACGGCATTCTGGCCGGACTCATGCGGGTAACTTTGAATGCTGGATGACCGCGCATGCCGAGGATGGCAGACCCATCCCGACTCCAAGGGAAAGCCAGGCGTTTGGCGGGCATTTTGTTGGCTGTATTCCCGAAAATCTTCATGCGCGTTTGGAACGGCGTGCGAGGGAAGAAGGGGTGAGTACCGATCAACTGGTCATTATCTTTATTGCCGAAGGATTGGCGTCGCATCATCATGTAGGCCACCGATAGCCGTATACCGAGGCACCCACCATGCGTTTTCGCATCTATCGCTACCAACCCGATCAAAACCCCGCCCCCTACCTGCAAGATTTTGAGCTTGCCGATGTGCCCCCCGGCCTGATGTTGCGCGAGGCCTTGCTGCTCCTGAAACAACAGGACGAATCCCTGACTTTTCGGCACTCCTGTGGGGAGGGGGTGTGTGGCTCCGACGGCGTGCATGTCAACGGCCAGAATCGCCTGGCCTGCATCACCCCGGTCGCGGATCTATCCGAACCCATCGAGATCCATCCCCTGCCCGGACGTCCGGTGATTCGGGATTTGGTCGTCGATATGACCCAGTTCTTTGAGCAGTATCGGGCCGTCAAACCCTACCTGATCCGCACCGACCCGATGCCGGAGATAGAGATCCACCAATCCCCGGAGGATCGGGATCAACTCGATGGTCTGTGGGAGTGCATCCTGTGCGGCTGCTGTTCCACGGCTTGCCCGTCATTCTGGTGGAATCCCGGCAAGTTCCACGGCCCGGCGGCCCTGCTGCAGGCCTGGCGGTTTCTCGCCGATAGCCGCGACCAGGCCACCGATGAACGCCTCGACGCCCTGGAAGGCCCCTATCGGCTATTCCGTTGCCACACCATCATGAATTGCGTCGAGGCCTGTCCCAAGGGGCTCAATCCGGCCCGGGCGATTGGACACATCAAGGCGTTCATGTTGAGGCAGGCGATCTGAACGACCCGCCGTCACGTCTCCGTTGGGCCTGCCGGCGTGGCATGCTGGAGTTGGATCTGTTGCTGATGGCCTATCTGGAGCAGGTCTATCCTGGCCTGACACCGGCGGGTCAGCGCGTTTTTGCCGGTTTTCTGGAAGAACCCGACGGGCAGATTTACCACTGGCTGCTGGGGGGTGGCACCCCCGATCCGGCCTTTTTTGACCTGGTGCAGGACATCCGGGGGCTAGCTACTTCTTCCCGGACTGCTGGTATCATGCCAGCCTTGTGAAAACATTATTCCATTACTCTGTCGATCTGTGTCTGCTACGCCTTGGCCCCCAGGATGCCCCAGCTTCCTGGCCATTGTTGCGCAAGGCGTTGCTTGGCAACATCCTGATCGGGTTGCTGTTGATTCCAGACGCCCATATCGTGCCCTTCTCGGCCCTTTTGGAAAGCGCCACGGATGCCCTCCTCATGCTGGGGATGCTGTACCTGGGTTTGCGTCTGGTGCAACTGGAGGCTCGCTTTGCCCAAAGCAGCATTGCTCTGATGTTAAGCAATGCCTTGCTGGGTCTGATTATTCTGCCACTGGTTTCTGTTCATCAGGGGACACTTGAGGATATTGCCCAGCTGGCCAGCCTGATGTTTCTGGTGGTGGTGGGCTGGGGCTTCCTGGTGTTTGGGCATATCCTGCGGCACACCTTCAATCTCAATATGCCGCTCGCTTTCTTGCTGGCATTTGCCTACACCCTGTTTTCGTGGCTGGTACTCGGCACCCTGTTTCCTCGCGGCTAGATTATTATGCACCTGCACATCCTGGGAATCTGCGGCACCTTCATGGGCGGTCTGGCGCTCCTGGCCAAGGCGATGGGACATCAGGTCTCGGGCTCCGATGCCCAAGTCTATCCTCCTATGAGTACCCAGCTCACGGCGGCGGGGATCACCCTCTCCGAAGGTTACCGGTCGGAACATCTGGATCCGGCACCAGATCGGGTGCTGGTCGGCAACGCCCTGTCGCGGGGCAATCCGGCAGTGGAATATCTCCTTGATCGCGGGATCCCTTATACCTCCGGCCCCCAATGGCTGGCCGAAGAGGTGCTGAAGGATCGCTGGGTGATCGCGGTGGCCGGTACCCATGGCAAGACCACCACTTCGAGCCTGATCGCCTGGATTCTCGAAGCCGCAGGGCTTGCGCCGGGTTTTTTGATCGGCGGGGTGCCCCAAAATTTTGGCGTCTCGGCCCGTTTGGGTCAGTTGCCGTTCTTTGTCGTCGAAGCGGACGAATACGACACCGCTTTTTTTGATAAACGCTCCAAGTTTGTCCACTACCGCCCCCGAACCCTGGTACTCAACAACCTGGAGTTCGATCACGCCGACATCTTCGAAAATCTGGCCGCAATTCAACGCCAGTTTCACCATCTGGTGCGGATAGTGCCTGGCACCGGCCGGATTTTGCTACCCGCCGGTGATTCTGCCCTTGAAACCGTGTTGGCCCAGGGCTGCTGGACGCCCCGCGAGACTTTTCGGGTCGATGGCGCGCCAGATGACACCGCCGATTGGCAGATCCAGGATGCGGCCCCCGATGGCTCGGCCTTCGAGGTGTCCTGTCAGGGTCACAGGGCCGGGCGTGTCGAGTGGGGGCTGATTGGCCGTCACAACCTGGCCAATGCCCTGGCGGCCCTAGCCGCCGCCCGCCACGCGGGCGTCCCGCCGGCGGTGGGCATCGAGGCTCTCGGCACTTTCAGCGGCGTTAAGCGGCGTCTGGAATGGCGAGGTGAAGTCGGGGGGGTGCGAGTCTATGACGATTTTGCCCACCATCCCACTGCCATCCAAACCACCCTGGAAGGGCTACGCCGCCAAGTGGGCCCGGCTCGGATCTGGGCGGTGCTGGAGCCACGTTCCAACACCCTGCGCCTGGGGGTGATGAAGGATCAGCTGCCCGATGCGCTAGCCCTGGCCGACCAGGTACGGGTCTATAGTCCGGCCAATCTGGGCTGGGATGCTCACCGCGTATTTTCCAGGATGGCCGAACGGGCCCAGGTGTTTTCAAGCGTGGCGGATCTTGCCGCCCACCTGGCCGCCGGGGTTCAACCCGGCGATCATGTACTCATCATGAGTAACGGCGGTTTCGAGGGTTTGCCCCAGCGCCTGCTGGATGTCTTGGCGGGTCAGGTCGGCTGAGGCCCTGTGACTTCGCGGTTTTTTTCAACCTCTTCCACCACAACCAGCTATAAGGGTTCTCCCATGAGAAAAATGAAAAAAAGTTCTGTTCTGCTAACAATCATTGCCGCTGGCTTTGCAGGCCTCGTCTCGGCTGGGTCAGAACCGGAGTCAACGCCAGCGACGGCACCCGCTTCAACACCAACACCAGCGCCAGTGATCAAGAAAATTTGCAGGGAAAACAGTGAGCGGGAGATTTGGGCGGCGTTTGACCGATGGAATCGCTCGCTGCAAACCGGAGATCCCGCCAAGGTTGTCGCCAACTACGCCAAAAACTCGGTGCTGCTCTCCACCGTATCCAACATGCCGCGGATTACCGTGGCCGAGAAGGAGGACTATTTTCAACACTTCATGGAAAAAAAACCCGTAGGCAAGATCGAATTTAGAATCATAGAATTTGGTTGCAACACTGCGGTTGACGCCGGGATCTACACGTTCACTTTCACCACCACCGGCGAGCGAGTCAGGGCCCGATTCACGTTCAGCTACGATTGGGATGGAACGCAGTGGTTGATTACGAGTCACCACTCCTCCGCGATGCCCGAGAAAGATTGAAGTAGTCTCTGCTAACAGATGGGGAGAGAGAGGGGACACCCCTCTCAACATCCGGGGCTGTGCCCAGGATGACCAGATGCCGGGCCTTATCTAGTCCCGGCACGGCTGGCAGGGGAATCACCTGACAGCTCTCCGGCCCGCCTTCGAGGGCGGCCAGTTCCACCGCCGGGTAGCGCCCCTTCATGAGGAGCCACTGGCCGGGACGGGCGATGAGGTGGGAGGTGCAGGCCAGAAGATCCGCCAGCGCCCCGACCGCCCGGACGGTGATGCAGTCAAAGCGCACCGTTGGCCGGTAGACCTCGGCCCGCTCCGCCACCACTTCAACATTGCCGAGCCCCAGTTCCATCTGAACCTGACGCAGAAAACGCGCTTTTTTGATGCTGCCGTCGAGCAGCACAAACTGGCGTCCGGGTTCGACAATGGCCAGGGGAATGCCCGGCAATCCCGCCCCGGATCCAACATCGAGTACTCGCTGGCCGGCCAGATAGGGTCGTATCGAAAAACTGTCGATGAGATGGCCATCGACCATGGCGACGGGATCGGTGATGGCGGTCAGGTTGTAGCGCCGGTTCCAATGCGCCAGAAGGCCCAGATAGGCCAGGCACTGTTCGGCCTGGCTGCCCGTCAGGGGCGATCCCAGACAGGCCGCCCCGGTGTTCAGCCGCTCGGTCAGGTGGGGGTTTTGAAATCTCAAGCTCAAGCCGAAGCCCCCAGACGTCGCAAGTGAATCAGGAGCAACGACAGGGCGGCGGGTGTCACCCCGGCGAGTCGGCCCGCCTGGCCCAGGGTCGCGGGATGGTGACGAATCAGCTTTTCCCGCACCTCACTGGACAGCCCCCGAACCGCCCGGTAATCCAGATCATCCGGCAACGGCAGGGTTTCGTGGCGCTGTTGACGGGCAATCTCCGCCGCCTGACGCTCGATGTAGCCCCGGTATTTGGCCTCGATCTCCAGCTGTTCCGCCACTTGCGGATCATCCACCCCCGGCGCGAGATCCGGCAGTTGCACCAGATCGGCGTAGCGCACCGCTGGGCGGGCCAGTAAATCCATCGCCTTAGTTTCTCGGGCCAGGGCATGGCCTACGGATTCCGACAATCCCGGCGCCTCGGCCAGTTGCGGGGGACGTACCCAGGTATCCCGCAGCCGCGCCCGTTCCTGCTCCAGAGCCTCGCGTTTGGCTTCGAAGTGCTGCCACTGCGCCTCCCCCACCAGACCCAAATCATGGCCGATCCCGGTCAGACGCAGATCGGCATTGTCTTCCCGCAGCAACAGGCGGTATTCGGCGCGGCTCGTGAACATCCGATAGGGCTCGGGGGCACCCCGGGTGATGAGGTCATCGACCATAACCCCCAAATAGGCCTGATCGCGGCGTGGTGTCCAGGGCTCGAGTTCCCGGGCAGCGCGTGCGGCGTTGAGTCCGGCCAGAAGCCCCTGGGCGGCGGCTTCCTCGTAGCCGGTGGTGCCGTTGATCTGACCCGCAAAATACAGGCCACCGAGAGCCCGGGTCTCCAGGGAGAGCCTGAGATCCCGAGGATCGAAAAAATCATACTCGATGGCATAGCCGGGACGTACCAGATGGGCGTTTTCACAACCCGGCAAGGTTCGCACCAGGGCGTACTGGACATCGAACGGCAGGCTCGTGGAAATGCCGTTGGGATAGACCTCGTGGGTGCGGAGTCCTTCTGGTTCAAGAAAAATCTGGTGGGAGGATTTATCGGCGAACCGCACCACCTTGTCTTCGATCGACGGGCAATATCTCGGCCCCACCCCCTGGATCACCCCGGTAAAGAGCGGTGAGCGGGACAGCCCGGCGCGGATCAGGTCATGGGTCTCCGGATTGGTGCGGGTGATGTGGCAACTGACCTGACGGGGATGATCTTCGGGACGGCCCAAAAAGGCGAATACGGGCGTTGGGGTGTCGCCTGGCTGTTCCTCCAGGCGGCTAAAATCGATGCTGCGTCCATCGAGTCGCGGCGGAGTGCCGGTTTTCAGGCGATCCACCGTCAGGGGCAGTTCTCGCAGCCGTTCCGCCAGCCGGCGGGCGGGCGGGTCGCCTGCACGGCCACCCGCATGGTTGGAAAGGCCAATATGGATGCGGCCATCCAAAAAGGTGCCGGCGGTCAACACCACGGCCCGGGCCTCGAAGCGGAGACCCATCTGGGTGACCACGCCCGTCACCCGATCACCCTGGACGATCAGGTCATCCACCGCCTGTTGGAAGAGGTCGAGATGGGGTTGATTTTCCAGGGCTTCGCGCACCACCCCCCGGTAAAGCTGGCGGTCGGCCTGGGCGCGTGTGGCCCGTACCGCCGGGCCTTTGCTGGCATTGAGAATACGAAACTGGATGCCGGCTCGATCCGCAGCGCGTGCCATCAGGCCACCCAAGGCGTCGATTTCTTTGACCAGATGGCCCTTGCCAATCCCGCCAATGGCCGGATTGCAGCTCATCTGCCCCAGGGTTTCGAGGTTATGGGTCAGGAGCAGGGTACGGACGCCCACGCGCGCCGCCGCCAATGCCGCCTCCGTGCCGGCATGACCGCCACCCACCACGATGACATCGAAAATCTGAGGATACAACACGAAAAATCCGTCCTGATTAGTTCCCGTTGATCGGCGGTTTTTTTTGCAGATTTTTTTGCGGGTTGTAGAGGATCGACATGGGGACTTTCCACAGAGGATAATGCGCCTAGTATACATGCACAGAGACTTTCCCATGCCCATGCCAAACACTATTCCGCTCACCGCCAGACAACGCCAACACCTCAAGGCGCTGGCCCATCCGCTCCGTCCGGTGGTCTGGGTGGGCCAGGCGGGTCTGAGTGAGTCGATATTGCAGGAAACCGACCGGGCCCTCACGATTCATGAACTCATCAAGCTGCGAGTGCCTGCGGCCGCTTCCCAGACCCTCGAGACCTGGCGCACGCTGTTTCAGCCGATCGATGCCGAGGTCGTTCAACGGATTGGCCGGATGCTGGTGATCTACCGGACGAACCCTCAGAAGATCGACGGCATTCGGCTTCCCCGCTAACCTTCCCGGCATCCTTTTCGCCAAAGGATGCTGTTGTGGTAGACCCTGTTTAGGGACAACTGATCTTCACCACGACCTGGTTGCCGTTTCCCTGATACTCCATGCTGTCAAAACCCATCATGCGAGCCATGGCAATGCCGCGACCGTTTGGGTCGAACGCTCGCTCGGTATCGAATTCCAGATACTTCCGCCAGTCAAAGCCGGCACCCTGATCCCTGATGGTCAGGGTCAGGGTCAGGGTTCGTGCATTCTTCGCATAGGTTACAGACGCCTGGCGTTCACGGTATTGCGGTAGCTCCAGACGCCGCTCGACCTCGTTTTTCCAGCGATCTTCGAGAACCAGTTGGGTTTTTTCCTCGTAGCGGATACCCAGATTGCCGTGTTCCACAGCGTTCAGTAGCAATTCCAGCAAGCCCATCATCACGGGTTTGGGGTTGGGGCAGCCCTGCGTCAGACCGTGCGCCAATTCACGCGCGTCCTTCAGGGTGCGGCAACGAAAGATACCGTATTCAAGATAAATCAGGGCATTTCCGGCCTCGTGAACACCGGTCTGGATCTCGATAAATTGGCGGTGTTGAGCCAGCGCAGCCCCCACCACGGCCAACAACAGCCGGGGTTGTAGCGGCTTGGTCAGATAGTAGTAGGCACCCCCGGCCAACCCCTCGCGGAGGCTGTCGGCGTCGTCAGCAGCCGTTTCCATGACGACGGGGATGTGGTGAAACTTCGGATTTTCCTTGATGCGCCGCAAGAATGTCAGGCCGTCCATGCCCGGCAATCCGCAATCAAGCAAAATGACGCCAAAATCGGCCCCAGGGTTTTCCAATTCCCGCCAGGCGGATTCGGCATCGGCGACGTGAACCACGTCGAAGCGGCTGCCGACCAGGGTTATCTCGATAAAGCTGGCGACGATGTCCTCGTCCTCCACCAACAGGATCCGGGATGATTCGTTCGGCGATTTATTCATGGCAATCTCTTTAGGTTCATCTTGTCGCTGCGGCCTCCACGACAGTGGCATAGCGGTCAATCGAAGCCAGTGCGGTCTCCAGCACCTGTTGGAATGCCTCCAGCGCCTCGTCCACACCAGCCCCGGCCTTTAGCTTTTGGTGGATTTCGCTGGCCTGACTCACCACCTCGGACAGTGCCAGACTGCCCGCCGCCCCTTTCAGCTTGTGCGCCAGCTTTGTCGCCTTATCCCTGTCGTTTCCGGCCAGCGCCTGAGTCATGATGCGGGTACTGTCGGCATAGTCGGCCGCGAATTTGCGCAGGAACTTGCGATAGACTTCGGCGTCTTTCCAAAGGTTCAAGCCCTGCTCAATGTCGAGGCCAGGTAGATTTTCGAGGGTGGCGGGCGTGGCGGAGAGGGATTCCTTGACCGGCGGGATCCTCCCCACACTGGCTTCCGGCACAGCCAGTGTGGGGAGCCACTTCAGCAGGGTACTGTAGAGGCTGTCCGGAAATACTGGCTTGGGGATGAAGTCGATCATTCCCGCCTCCCGGCAGGTCTGTTGGTCTTCATCGAAGGTATTGGCGGTCATGGCCAGAATCGGGGTCTTCTCCCGCCCCGGTAGGGCGTGGATGGCGCGAGTAGCCTCCAGGCCATCCATAACCGGCATCTGCACATCCATCAGGATCAGGGCGTAGTCGGTCACACGCGCCTTGTCCAGTGCCTGACAACCCTCTTCGGCCAGGTCGACGACCAGTCCGGTTTCGTCGAGCATGAGCCGCGTGACCTCGCGGTTGATGTCGGAGTCGTCCACCAGCAGGATGCGAGTGCCCGCGTGGCGGCGCAATTCGGTTTCGGCATCTTCAACTTGGGGCGTGCTGTCGGCCGACATGAGCGTCGGGGCGCGCCGTAGCCGGACGCTGAACCAGAAGGTGCTGCCTTGCCCCAGCGTGCTGTCAACTCCCGCTTCACCCCCCATCTGTTCAGCCAGACGCCGGGTGATGGTGAGACCGAGTCCGGTACCGCCATATTGACGGGTGGTTGAGACATCCGCCTGCTCGAAGGCCCAAAACACACGGCTTTGTTGATCGGCGGTCATGCCAATGCCGGTATCCTCTACCTCGAAACGCAGCAGTATCTCGTCATCCGATTCATGAACCCAGAAGACGCGCAGGCTGATGGTGCCCTTCTGGGTGAATTTGACGGCGTTGCTGGCGTAGTTGAGCAGGGCCTGTTGCAGCCGGGTGGGGTCGCCCCGCAGCCAGAAAAAGGGTACTGCACGGGTATCGACCCGGATCTCCAGACCCTTGGCCTTGGCCAGGTCGGCGATCAGCGAACGGGTATTGTTGAGGATGGGCAAAAGCTGAAAATCCGTCTGTTCGAGTTCCAGCCGTCCGGCCTCGATCTTGGAGAAATCGAGGATGTTGTTGAGAATGGACAAGAGATGACGGGAGGCGTGGTCGATCTTATCCAACCGTTTGGTCTGTTCGGGCATCACACCGTCACGGCGCAGCAGATGGGTCAAGCCGACAATGGCATTCATCGGCGTGCGAATCTCGTGGCTCATGTTGGACAGGAAAGCACTCTTGACGCGGTTGGCGGACTCGGCTTGGTGTTGTGCCAGGGTGAGTTCTTCCGTTCGCTGCGCCACCATATCTTCCAGATGAAGCCGATGGCGATCCAGCTCCTCGCCCAGTCGTTTTTTATCGGTGATGTCTTCCTTGACCGCGACATAGTGTGTGATCGTACCGTTCGGCTGGCGCAGCGGGGCAATGTGGGCGAATTCGTTATATTCGCTGCCATCCTTGCGCTGGTTCAGAAACTCACCCTTCCAGGCGCGTCCTTGCGCGAGTGCCTTCCAAAGGTCGTTGTAGGTCTTTTGGGGTGTTTTGCCAGATTGCAGAAGGCGCGGGTTCTGGCCTATTACTTCGTCGTGACTGTAACCGGTTGTGAGTAGGAAGGCCTCGTTGACATACTCGATCTTGGCCTCAAGATTGGTAACCAGGATGCTCTCCGGGCTCTGTTCCACGGCCAGGGAAAGCTTGCGCAACCTGTTCTCCATCTGCTTGCGCCGGGTGATGTCGGTAGTGGTTCCAACCATGCGTAGCGGCTGGCCCTGTTCGTTCCAGGTCGCTTGGCCGCGCCCATACATCCATCGATACTGACCATTCTTGTGCCGCAAACGGAATTCCATCTCATGGGGTGTCCGTTCCTTGAAATGGTTATCAATATTCTCTCGAACCCTGGGCAGGTCTTCGGGATGGAGCAGATTAAAAAAACTTTCCACGACATTGGGCAATTCGTGGTCTGCGTAACCCAGTAACATTTTCCATCGTGGCGACAGATAATTGTCGCCAGTCACCGGGTTCCAGTCCCAAATGCCATCGTTGGCAGCATTCACCGCGCGTTCGTAACGCGCCTCGCTGTCTCGTAGCGCATCGCTGGAAGATTTTACCCTGGCCGCTAGTCCTATCTGCTCTTTCAACAAATTCCGTCTCTGGTGCGCGATCCAACAAAGGAACAATCCGTTCAGGATAAAGACAGAGACGGCTATCGAATCATTCAGGGTCGCCTTGAACGACCAATAACTTGCCATTCGCTTTCTCCAAAACGACTATCCCGAATTCTGGAGCTGATCATAA
>JBAXSA010000080.1:0-10226 GCA_037130945.1 Pseudomonadota bacterium
TCTTTGCCGCCAGCCTCTTCCCAGGGGTGGCGGCTTCTTTTTGCTCCCTCAAATGAAATCAGCTGCTAATGGCTAACCTCCAGCGCCTTTGGCACACCAGTTTTATGTCGGCTGATTGAGACCAATTTTCCATTGGCGCTGACAGTCGCGCAATGTTGATGCGTGAACTCTGTGTCCGATGGCCTGAGGGCTCATTTCCTGGGCTTCCCGTGGTGCCTACCTGCGCGACTTTACGTTGGTGGCCTGATACAAAGAAGGATACGGATAAAGGAAACCATGCCAGGCACTCGGCAAATATGTGTATAATGGCATGGCAAAAAAGTGGGTGTGCATGTTGGCCGTGTAGCCGTTCGGACTACAGGTAGTTTCAATATTCAAAGCGCTCAAGGTTTGGTTCAGGGCGTGTCCCATCGTCATTGCAGAATTCTGCAACGTGCAGATGGGTATTCTTATTCAATATCCCCGCTATGAATGGCGGGGTTTCAGGAATTTTTGATGATAAAACCTTGGTCTATGGCCTATGTCATGGTCTTGATTATCCCCCTCTTGTACGGCTGTGCCGCCGTGGTAGTGGGCGGCGTCACCGCCGGAGTTAGCCTGGTTCACGAGCGGCGTTCCACGGGCACTGTGATCGATGACGAGGGCGTTGAACTCAAGGTTCGTAACTTGGTCGATCAAAACCAGGATCTGGCCAGCCATAGCCGCGTCAGTGCCACGAGTTTTAACGGCCTGGTGTTGTTGACCGGGCAAACCGACAGCCCGGAGGCTAGGGATCGGATCGGGCGATTGACGCACGATCTCCCGAAGGTTCGACGGATCGAAAACTACATCACGGCCGAGCCGTTTTCCGGGCTGGGCGACGATACCAACGATGCCTACCTCACCACCCGGGTGAAAACCGCCCTGTTCAATGTCCGTATCCCCGATTTTGATCCCACCCGGGTGAAGGTGGTCACAGAACGCGCGGTGGTGTATCTGATGGGATTGGTGACCGTCCGGGAGGCTGCGGCGGCGGTTGAGGAGGCGCGCTATGTGCCGGGCGTGCGAAAGGTCGTGAAAGTCTTCGAGATTATCCAGGATTATTGAGGCGTGTCACTGCCGGCGGCCTTTCTTTCCGAGCTGGGTCAGGGGTTGGTTGGCCGGCTCCTCACCGATCCCGCCGATTGCTGGCCCTATGGCTATGACAACAGCCGTGGTCAGGTCTTGCCCCTGGCGGTGGTGTTTCCCGAGAGTTCCACCGAGGTTCAGACGGTGCTGCGCGGGTGTCACCGTTTCCGGGTGCCGGTCACGCCCCGGGGCGCAGGCACCAACACCACGGGTGCCTCGATACCTGACCCGGCGGGGATCGTGCTGTGTCTCGGGCGCATGAACCGGATTCTGGAGATGGATCCGGCCAACCGGCTGGCCCGGGTCGAACCCGGCCTGACCAATCAGGCTCTGCAAGAGGCCCTGGAGCCGCTGGGATTTTTCTGGCCACCCGATCCTACCAGCGCGACAGTCTGTACCCTGGGCGGCAATCTTGCCTGCAACGCGGCCGGGCCCCGGGCCGTGAAATATGGCACAGCGCGCGAAAACACCCTGGGTCTGGTGGCGGTGACCGGTACCGGGGATCTGATTCGTACCGGGGTTCGTACCACCAAGGGTGTGGTGGGATTTGACCTGACCCGTCTACTCATTGGTTCGGAGGGAAGGCTGGCGGTCATCACCGAAGCCACCTTAAAACTCACCCCGAAGCCCCAGGCCCGTTGTTTGATCCGGGCCGCTTACCGGGATATGGACGCTGCGGCCCGGGCCGTCTCCGCGATCATGGCACAACCGGTCATCCCCTGCGCCCTGGAGTTCATGGATGGCCAGGCGCTGACCTTACTGCGCCGCCAGACTGATCTGGCACTGCCCGCGAACGCCGGCGCGCTGTTGATGATCGAGATTGATAGCGAGCCTTCGGCCCTGGCGGGGGCCCTGGCCGCAGTGGCCCAGGCCGCCACCGTGGAGGGACTGGTGGAACTCCGCCAGGCCGCCGATAACCGTGAGGCCGCCCAGTTGTGGGCGGCTCGCAAGGCGTTGTCACCGGCGCTGCGCCATGTTGCCCCCAAAAAAATCAATGAAGATGTCGTGGTGCCGGTCTCTCGCATGCCGGAGCTGATCGCAGAGCTTGAAAACCTGTCCCGGGAGACCGGGATGGCTATCGTCAGCTTCGGCCATGCCGGCAATGGCAATATCCACGTCAACCTGCTCTTCGATCCCCGGTCACCCGGTGCCGAGGCATCTGCCCAGCACTGCCTTGAACGCCTGTTCCGGACTGTGCTGGCACTGGGTGGTACCCTGTCTGGCGAACACGGGATTGGACTGGCCAAACGCGATTTCGTCGCCTGGGAGATCGATCCGGTGACACTGGGTTACCACCAGGCCATCCAGCGAGTCTTTGATCCCGCGCAGATCCTCAACCCCGGCAAGGGGTTGCCATTCGCTTTATCCCCAAAATCCCAAGCATCCCAAGCATCTCAAAAACCGGATCTTGCCTGAGGCTCTACCATGGCCACCTGTGTTTCCTCGTCCAACCGGGTTCATCTCTTTCATCTCCTTCTGATCAAGCCGTCCCACTACGACGACGATGGCTATGTGATCCAGTGGTGGCGCTCCTCTCTGCCATCGAACAGCCTGGCTACGGTCTATGGCATTGCCCTGGACTGCGCCGAGCGCCAGGTGTTGGGTTTTGGGGTTTCGATCCGCGTGCGCGCCCTGGACGAGACCAATACCCACATCGATCCACCACGCCTGATCCGCGAGTTTGAAAAGACCGGTGGCCGGCTGCTGGTGGGGCTGGTGGGGGTTCAGTCGAACCAGTTTCCCCGGGCGCTGGATCTGGCCCGCCAGTTCCGCGCTGCGGGCGTGGCGGTGGTGATCGGTGGGTTCCATGTGAGCGGTTGCCTGGCCATGTTGAAAGAAAGGCCCGTAGAGCTGCAAGAGGCCCTGGATCTGGGCATTAGCCTGTTCGCCGGGGAATTGGAGGGACGGCTTGCGAGTCTGCTCGAAGATTGGGTCGCGGATCGGCTCAAGCCTATTTACAACTACCTGCTCGATCTACCGGATATGACCGGCACCCCTACGCCCATTCTGCCCGCTGATCGGGTGCGCCTGACCATGGGACGACGGGCGAGCTTCGATGCCGGGCGTGGCTGTCCCTATCTCTGCAGCTTCTGCACCATCATCAATGTCCAGGGCCGCAAGTCCCGTCACCGCAGTCCCGATGACGTGGAGCGCCTGGTGCGGGCCAATGCCGCCCAGGGTATCCGTAATTTCTTCATCACCGACGACAACTTCGCCCGCAATACCCTGTGGGAGCCGATTTTTGATCGCCTCATCGCCCTGCGGCAAGAGGGCATCGCGCTGCAATTGGTGATCCAGGCGGATACCCAGGCCTATCGCATTCCCCGCTTCATCGAAAAGGCCGGTCAGGCTGGGGTCACTCGCACCTTCCTGGGGATAGAAACCATCAACCCGGATGCGCTCAAAACGGCCCAGAAGGGTCAGAACAAGATCACCGATTATCGTGCCATGCTCCAGGCCTGGCACCGCGCCGGGGTGCTGACCTATGCGGGCTATATTCTGGGGTTTCCGAACGACACGCCAGAGACTATCCGGCGCGACATCGCCATCATCCAGCGCGAATTGCCCGTGGACATCCTGGAATTTTTTATTCTCACACCGCTGCCGGGTTCCAAGGATCATCAGCGCCTAGTGGAGGCCGGCACGCCGCTGGATCCGGATCTGAACCACTACGACACCCAGCATGTGACCCTGGATCATCCGCGCATGACCCGGGCGGAGTGGCGGGGGATCTTCCGGGAGGCCTGGGATCTCTATTACAGCCCGGAGCATATCGCCACCGTTTTGCGCCGCTCCCGGGTCTGGGGCTATGATCCCAAGGAGATGTTGGGCAAGCTGTTTGCCTTCCACGCCCCCATGATCTTCGAGGATATTCACCCCCTGGAGGGGGGACTCATTCGCATCAAGCGGCGGCGCGACCGCCGCCCGGGGCTGGCCATCGAGAATCCCCTGATCTTCTATCCGAAGCTGGCCATCGAATTCATGGTCAAATATGCCAGTGCCTATGGGATGCACCGGCGCTACCGGCGCATTCTCGCCCAGATCATGGCCGAGCCCGCCGGGGACTATAGGGATGCCGCCATGACGCCGGTGGAGCCAGGGGAGGAAGAGCGTCTGGATTTGTTCACGACCACAGATGCGGCCAAGGAATATCTGCGGAAGCGCCGCGCCCGGGAGCAGCTGCGAAAGGGGTAGAATGGCCCCGGTCACTCACCTCAGGACACTTCACCATGTTTGGTATTCGTTTTATCAAGACTCAGCCCACCACTTACCTGATGCAGTACGCCAAAGGGCGTCTGAAACGCGAGGGGCCAGGGCTGGCCTTCTTCTACTTCGCGCCCTTGACCTCCCTGGTCACAGTGCCGTTGGCCAGCGTCGATGTCCCCTTCATCTTTCATGAGGTCACCTCGGATTTTCAGGAGATCAGTCTCCAGGGACAGGTGACCTATCGGGTTCAGACGCCCAGGCGGTTGGCGGAATTGCTCAACTACACCCTGAATGCCCAGGGATCTGGGTATGTCTCGGACGATCCGCAAAAGTTGCCGCAACGATTGATCCAGCTGATTCAGGTGCTGGTGCGTAGCCAACTCAAGGATCGCCCCCTCCGGGACACCCTCACCGCTGGGGACGAGCTGGTGCAGACGGTGTTGAGCGGGTTGCGGGCCTCGGCGACCATCGAGGCCCTCGGGCTGGAGGTGATGGGATTGTCGCTGCTGGCCATCAAACCCACCCCGGAAACCGCCCGCGCCCTGGAGGCCGAGGTACGGGAGCAATTACTGCAACGCGCCGACGAGGCGCTTTTCGTGCGGCGCAACGCGGCGGTGGAACAGGAACGGGCGATCAAGGAAAACCAGCTCAACACCGAAATCGCCGTCGAGAATAAAAAGCGCCTGATCCGCGAGGCCCAGATGGAAGCCGAACGGGCGGTGCAGGACAAGCAATGGCAAATGCGCGAGGCCGACATGACGGCCAAGATTGCCCTGGAACAACGCAACACCGAGCTGGTGGGGTTTGCCATGGACAATCTCAGGCGCGAGTCCGAGGCCAAGGCCCATGGCTTGGCCGTCACCATGCAAGCGCTGGCGGGCAGCGATCCCCGGGTACTCCAGGCGCTGGCCAGCGTTGGCATGGCACCAGGGCAGCTCATCGCCCTGGCGTTTCGCGATCTCGCCGATCAGGCCGGCAAGATCGGCCAGCTCAATGTCACCCCGGATCTGTTGCGCGAACTGTTAAGCACAGAGCAAGATGCAACCCGCCAGCGAAAATAACATCGTCCTGGTGGTGCGGCAAACCCGGCTCGACGGCCTGATCGCCCGTTTTAATACTCTGGAGCAGGCCCGTTTTTATATCGAACAGGGCAGCGGCGATTTTGCCGATTACCTGGCCGAACACGAACGCTATCAGCAGGCGGTGACCCTGGCCCACCGTCTGCTGGCGGCGCTGGGACGGGTGCATCAACTGGAACGGGAATTTTTGCCCAATTACCTGTTTGGCCCCGGCGATCTGGTCGTCGTCGTCGGTCAGGATGGTCTGGTGGTCAACACCCTCAAATATCTTAAGGGTCAGCGCCTGATTGGCATCAATCCCGATCCCCAACGCTGGGATGGGGTGTTACTGCCCTTCAAGGTCAGGGATCTACCCCGCGTGGTCATCGAGACCTTTGCGGGCCGACGTCCGGTGCGCGAGGTCACCATGGCCCAGGCTCGCCTCGATGACGGCCAGACTCTCTATGCCGTCAACGATCTCTTCATCGGGCCACGTTCGCATTCTTCAATTCGTTACCGGATCGAGACGGGCGGCGTGGCGGAAGAACACTCGTCGAGCGGCGTCATTGTCTCTACAGGCCTGGGCTCCACCGGCTGGCTCAAGAGCTTGCTCACCGGTGCCCAAGGTATTGCCGCAGCCCTGACCGGTGCCCCGCACCCCGAAAATTTCCCGCCACCTGCCACGACACCCTGGGACGCGCCCTACCTCCATTTTACCGTCCGGGAACCCTTCCCCAGCCGTACCTCGACGACACGCCAGCTATTTGGCCAGGTGACCGCAGCCGATCCGCTGATTCTGACCTCTCGTCTTCCAGAACAGGGGGTGATATTCAGCGATGGTATCGAAAGCGATTTTCTGGCCTTCAACGCCGGCACCCGCGCCGTCATCAGTGTGGCTGACAAACGCGGTTATCTTGTTGGGTAGGGATATGGCCCTACTCAGGGTGACAGCGGTAACTCGGTCTCCAGGGTCTCCATCATCGTCAGGCGCCGTACCGCCTCCTGCCAGCGGGGGTTGATCCGCAAGTGATTCCGGTTTACCGCCTTGCGGCCATGCATGCGCAAAAGACGCAGGCGTTGCGCCGGATCATCCATCAGGGGTAGGTGATCGAGCAGGGCCACCACCCCGGAGGGATTATTGCAGACCAACACCATGTCGCATCCGGCACCCAGCGCCGCTTCGGCGCGTTCCACCCAGCCACCCTGCACGGTCGCGGCGGCCATGCCCAGATCGTCACTGAAGATGACACCCTGAAACCCCATCTGTTTGCGTAAAACAGTCTGCAACCAATATCGGGAAAACCCCGCCAGTTGGCGATCAATGTGGGGATAGATCACATGGGCCGGCATGATCGCCTCAAGACCCTGGGCCATGGCCCGTTCAAAGGGTGCCAGATCCTCCAGGCGCAAAATCTCCAGACGGCGTTCGTCCACCGGTAACGCCAGATGCGAATCTGCGGTCACACCGCCATGCCCGGGAAAATGCTTGCCCACCGCCGCCATGCCGGCGTCATGAACCCCGCGAATCCATTCGCCGGCGAGTTCCGCCACCACCTCCGGCTGGCTCCCGAAGGCGCGATCACCGATCACGCTGTTGAGTCCCCGGTCGAGATCCAGCACCGGGGCAAAGCTGAAATCAACGCCGACCGCCCTAAGTTCAATGGCCATCAACCAGCCCCCCCATTGGGCCAGTTGACGGCCCTGTAGTGGACTTTCCCGATGGATTTTTCCAAAATGGCCGGCGGGAGGGAGCGGCGTGAAGCCTTCCTTAAAACGCTGAACCCGGCCACCTTCCTGATCCACCGCGATCAGCAGGCGGGGCTCCCGGAGCTGGTGGAGGGTCGCCGTCAGGCGTTCCACCTGTTCGGGAGATTCAAAGTTGCGGGCAAACAGAATCACACCTCCTACCAAGGGGTGGGTTAACATGTCCCGCTCCGCAGCGGTGGATTCGAGACCTTCCAGATCCATCATGATAGGGCCGAGGCTCATATCGAGGTTCCCATTTAGTTATTTATATTTAGAGGGTGTGTCATGAAACTATTGTTCCCCATTGGCCTGGGCCATGCCAAGCCGTTTTTGCGCGATATGGTGCGAACCCTGCCTGTCATGGCGCTGGGCTGGGCGGTACTCGGCATACCCCTCGCGGTCGCCTCGGGCGGCGGCGGTGGCCCGACACCCTTTGTCAAACTCGAACCCGCGATTGTTGCCAATCTCGCGTCCGGTGGCAAATACATCAAGGCGGATATCCAGGTTCATGTGGAAGATCTTACCCAGAGTCCCGAGGTCAAATTGCATGCCCCGGCGCTGCGCCACGAGCTGCTTCTGTTGTTCACGGAGCAAAACGGGACGGAGATTCGTAGCCCCGAGGGCCGCGAAAAACTCAAGAAGCAGGCTCTGGAAATCACCAATAACACGCTAAAAAAGATCCTTCACACCAGGAAGGAACTTATCAGCGATTTGTATTTCACATCCTTCATGGTTCAGTAACGCCAGTGGCCTACGGCCTGATACGCAACCGTTCAACAATCTCGCTGCCCATCAGGTGCCGCTCCAGAATCTCATCAAGGTCTTCCCGGTCTACATAGCCATACCACACCGCCTCCGGGTAGACCACCAGCAGAGGGCCTACTTCACAACGATCCAGGCAACCCGCCGTGTTGATGCGTATTTGGCCCGGGCCACCGAGGCCGCGTCGCTTGACCTGCTGTTTGAGGTAATCCCGCAACTCGGCGGCACCGTGGGTCTGGCAGCAGGAAGCGCCGTCCGCTCGCTGGTTGGTGCAGAAAAAGACATGATGGCGGTAATATGACACGCAGTTCTCCCTAAAAATCCCGTGAGGGGTGATTGAGAAACAGTATACCGCCACCCCCCCCTTTTTTTAATCTTTGCCCGCTAGAATCCTCTCCCTCGTGTCCGTCGAGTCTCTTTCGCCCTGTCCCACCCCAGATGCCTTGTGGCACCTGGCTGACCGCTGCGTTAAATGTGGTCTGTGTCTCCCCCATTGCCCCACTTTTCGCCTGAGTCAGGATGAAGGAGAATCTCCGCGCGGCCGCATTGCCCTGGTGCAAGGTCTGTTAAGTCAGGCTCTAAAACCCTCGCGTCGCCTGGCCGGGCACCTGGATCGCTGTCTGGGATGTGGTGCCTGTGAACGCCACTGCCCGAGCGAGGTGGCCTATGTCGCCCTGCTCGATGGCCTGCGAACCCTGACCCCCGCGCTGCCGGGTGCCCGGCACCGGCGTTGGCTGGCCAGATTGTTGTCGGCCTCCCCGGCGGCCAGGGCAATGGGGGCATTGACCTGGCCCCTGACCGTCCTGCCCACCGCCGCCCAGGCCTGGCTGGCCCGCCACATCCCCCTCATCGCTTACCGGCCCGTCACTCCATGGCCTTTTCCGCTCGGCGGAGACTATCCCGCTGCCCAACCCGGTGCCCCGGTGGTGGCAATCTTTACCGGTTGTCTGGCCCGGCTGTGGGATGCAGAGGCCCTGATGAGCGCGGTACGGGTACTCAACCGTCTGGGGTTCAGCGTGACCGTCCCGGCCGGCCAGGTATGTTGCGGTCTGTTGTCCCGCCATCAGGGTGATGCCCGGTGGGCGGCGCGGCGGGTAGCGCAAAATCGCCAGGTTTTTTGTGATACGACCGCCACGGCCATCCTCGCGCTGGGTTCTGCCTGTGCCGCCGAGCTGATTGAACAGTGCCACGACTCCGGAGGGCCGCCTGTCAAATACCTGGATCGGTTTTTGCTGGATGCCGTCTGGCCATCGTTGCCAAACACCCCCGTGACTTGCCGGGTGGCCATCCATGAGCCCTGTTCGCTGGTTTACCGCTTGAACGGCCAGGGTATCCTGGCCCGGTTTATGGGTCGTCTGCCAGGTGTCGAACCCGTGGTTTTGCCAAACAGCGGCCGTTGCTGCGGGGGTGCGGGGCTTTACGCGCTCACCCAGCCGGGGATGGCGGCAAGGCTGCGTCAGGAGCGTCTGGACGCCCTCCGGGGGTTGAACGTCCAGACCCTTGTGACCGCCAATATCGGTTGTCGTCTACATCTCGCGGCGGGTCTGGCGGGAACCGAGATCCCCGTGGCTTACCCCGTGGAATGGCTGGATCGGGCGCTGGATGCCCAAGCCTTGAAGCCCGGCTGAAAATAGCCCATTGGCTTGTATTCCCATAAACCGTCCACCATATCTCACCGGGCTAGGACGGAACCGTCCTGAATTTTTATACGCACCGTGACGACGAGGTATCGAGATGGTGAAGCTTAGCGACATTCTCATCGCCAATCAGGATCTGGAACGGTTTTCAGACCTCGAATTGGCGATTCAGGCGATTGCCCGGCGCGGAGAGCGTTTTTTTCGCATCGATGTCCGCCCTCCCTTCCCCGACACCCCCCACCACTGGGAGGATCGGCTGGAGGCGGTTTTTAGCGGCCTGGTGCGCTAATGTTTCGAGATAACTGTCAAACGCGTTATACCCATGTCACTTGACCTTGTTTCCACCCAGGGATCTTACGAAGAACCCACTCATTTTCCCCCTCAGGCCTCCCATGAGACCAGCCTGGAACTGCATCTACAGGCGTTGCAGGATCGTCTGCGTGACCTGGAACGTCTGCCGGCGGCTGAGGAAACCGCCGACACCCAGCTCCAAATCGCCCGCACCCTGGTGGGTCTGGATCGTGGACAGGCGGCCTGGCCCCTGGCCCGGACGGCCTTTGCATTCTTTCTGGCCCGCGAGGACTGGGAATCGGCGGCCGATGCGTGCGAGGTTCTGTTCCAGGCCGACCAGCCCCAATCCCTCAGCGCCCTAGGGCAGGGTATCTGGCTGGCGGTCACCTATCCCGTTGATCCGCAAGTGGCCTTTGAA
>JBAXSA010000081.1:0-10173 GCA_037130945.1 Pseudomonadota bacterium
GCTCGTCGGGCTCATAACCCGAAGGTCGTAGGTTCAAATCCTGCCCCCGCAACCACTTTTAAGGTACCCCGAAAGGGGTTTTTTTATTTTCCTGCGGTCCACGGTGGGCAGGGCAGGCGTTTTAAAGTGGGCCGTTGGCCCTTTTTTTTTGCCGGGGGGATATGCGGGGCGTAGCGGATAGGCTTGTGGAGGCGGTGCTAAAGCCGGTCGCGGCGTTGGGCTGCGAGTTGGTGGGGATCGAATGGCAGGCTCGACCTTGGGGGTATTCCCTGTTGCGGGTTTATATCGACAAAACGGAAGGGGTAACCGTGGAGGATTGTGCACGGGTCAGTGATCAACTCAGCGGTATCCTGGATGTCGAAAATCCCGTGCCGGGCCGTTACCGCTTGGAAGTCTCCTCGCCAGGCCTGGATCGCCCGCTGTTTGAGCTGGAACAGGTCACCCGATTCATCGGTCAACAGGCCCGGTTGAGGCTCGAAAGAAAAATCGACGGGCAGCGGAATCTGGTGGGTATTCTCAAAGGCATCGAAGGGAACGCAGTACTTCTCGAATCCGACAACCAGGTGCATCGTGTCCCTTGGGACACGGTCAGTTCGGCCCGGCTGGTTCCAATCTTCTGTAAGGACTGACGCGCATGAGCAAAAAAGAGATCTTGTTGGTGGTGGAAGCCGTCGGCAATGAAAAAGGCGTTGAAAAAACAGTTATTTTTGAGGCACTGGAAGCGGCCTTGGCGACGGCGACCCGGAAACGGCATCTGGCCGAGATCGACGTCCGGGTGACCATCAACCGGGTGAGTGGCGACTTCGAAACCTTTCGCCGCTGGCAGGTGATAGCGGATGAGGATCTGATCGAATCCCCGGATGCCCAAATCGCATTGAACCAGGCCCTCAAACAGTGGCCGGAGGCCCGGGTGGGCGAATTCGTAGAGGAGCCCATGCCGTCGGAGCCCTTCGGACGCATTGCCGCGCAAACCGCCCGCCAGGTCATTGTGCAAAAGGTTCGGGAAGCCGAGCGAGCCAAGATTGTAGATGCCTATCAGGGCCGCAAGGGTGCCCTGATTACGGGAATGGTGAAACGGCTGGAACGGGGTAACGCCATTCTCGATCTGGGCGGTAACACCGAGGCCATTATTTTCCGTGAAGATTTAATCCCCAAGGAATCCCTGCGGGTGAGCGAACGGGTGCGTGGCTACCTCTACGATGTCCATCCTGAACCCAAGGGTCCCCAGCTCTTCCTGAGCCGTACCTGTCCGGATCTGCTAGTGGAGCTTTTCAAGCTGGAGGTTCCCGAGGTCGGCGAGGGATTGATCGAAATTGTGGGTGCCGCCCGCGATCCCGGTTCACGGGCCAAAATTGCCGTACGGGTTGGGGCTCGAGATAACCGCATCGATCCCATTGGTGCCTGCGTGGGCATGCGGGGTTCCCGGGTGACTGCCGTATCCAACGAGTTGGCCGGTGAGCGTGTCGATATCATCCTCTGGGATGTCAACCCTGCGCAGTTTGTCATTAACGCCATGCAGCCAGCGGAGGTGGTGTCCATTGTCATCGATGAGGAGGCACATAGCATGATTGTGGCGGTCAAGGAAGAGAATCTCTCTCAGGCGATTGGCCGGGGTGGCCAGAATGTCCGGCTGGCCAGTCAGCTCACCGGGTGGGAACTCAACGTCATGAGCGAGACGCAAGCGGCGGAAAAAAACGAGGTGGAATCTCAAACCCTGGTGAAGATCTTCATGGAGGGTTTGGGCGTGGATGAGGAAATCGCGGATATTCTGGTTCGGGAGGGTTTTTCGACGGTTGACGAGGTGGCCTATGTGCCCCTCCAGGAAATGCTGGAAATCGGGGAATTTACCGGAGATCTGGTCAACGAACTGCGGGAACGGGCCAAGGATGCCTTACTGACACGGGCGATCATCCAGGAGGAAACTGAACCGCCCACCCCCATGCCATCCGAGGATCTGTTGGAGATGGAAGGAATGAATCAAAATTTGGCATTGCGTCTGGCTAGCCAGGGTGTGGTAACCATGGAGGATTTGGCGGATCAATCCGTGATCGAACTGCAGGAGATCAGCGGACTGGATGAAGTTGAGGCTGGACGTCTCATTATGAAGGCCCGCGAACCCTGGTTTGCGGCGACTCGCTAGAGTGAGATACCTACATGAGTGATATAACCGTCAAACAATTGGCTTTGAAGTTGAATATTTCGGTGTCGCGCTTACTCACGCAGCTAGGCGATGCCGGTATTGCTGTTCCGGGTGAGGACGGCGTCATTAGTGAACTGGACAAAGTTCAGTTATTGAACCATCTCCGTCGCAGCCATGGCAAGGAAGAACCGGAGGCTGAAAGCGGGCCGAGCCGTATCACCCTAAAGCGCAAATCCGTGAGTGAACTGGTACAACCCACCAGCGCGGTGCGCACCACCTCCGCCGTGCGCACCCCCCCGGCGGCGCGTTCCCATGCGCCCCCCCCTCGCGGAAGTGTTGCGGCGCGCGGCAAAACGGTCAGTGTCGAGGTGCGGCGTACGCGAACCTACGTCAAGCGAGGCATCACCGCCGAAGATCAGGCCAAACACCAAGAGGCCGAGGCCATGCGGCGCGCCCAAGAGGAGCAGGCTGAAACCCAGCGTCAGCTGGAATTAGAGGCCGAAGCGCGCCGGATCGCCGAAGAAGCCCGGCGCCATGCTGAGGCTGAGGCCGCCGAAGAAGCCCAACGCCGCGCCGAAGCCGAGGTGGCCGAAGAGGTTCGGCGCCAGGTCGAGTCTGAAGCAGCGGAGTCGGCCCAAGCCCAACACTCAAGGGAAGTGGAAACGCGGATACCGACGCAAGCCATCGAGGAAGAGCCTGCGAAACACCCGCCTCTTGAACCAGAGATCCGTGATCGTCCTGATTTGGAAGCGGTCGCCATCCCGGATTCAGGGGTGCCGGTGGAAGCCAAACGTACCCGCAAGGCCGCGCGAGGCAGCAAGGAGCCCCGGCGATCCAATATTGAGGTGTATCAGGAGCTGGTCGAAGAGAAGGTGCCTTTCGAACGCGAGGAACTCCATGTCTCTGGCGAGGGACTGGCACGCCGTAAGAAAAAACCGGCCAGACGGCAAGCAGAAATTCCCCATGAAGTCAAACACGGTTTTCAGAAACCGACGTCTCCTATTGTGCGCGAAATCAACATCCCTGAGTCCATCACCGTCGCCGAGTTGGCCCAACGGATGTCGGTCAAGGCCGCCGAACTGATCCGGGTACTCATGAAGCTGGGCATGATGGTGACCATCAACCAGAGCCTGGATCGCGAATCGGCCGCGATTGTCGTTGAGGAGATGGGGCACAAGGCGGTACTCCTCCGTGAAGAAGATGTGGAAATGGAACTCCTGAGCGTCACCGAGAGGGATGGGGTTGCCGAGTCCCGCCCGCCGGTGGTAACGATCATGGGCCATGTCGACCACGGCAAGACCTCCTTGCTCGACTACATTCGCCGTACCCGGGTCGCGGCCGGTGAAGCGGGGGGCATCACCCAGCACATCGGTGCCTACCATGTGGAAACCCCTCGGGGCATGATTACCTTCCTCGACACACCAGGACACGCGGCGTTTTCGTCGATGCGCGCCCGCGGAGCGCAAGTCACCGATATCGTGGTGCTGGTAGTGGCCGCCGATGATGGCGTCATGCCGCAAACCGTGGAAGCCATCCAGCACGCCAGAGCCTCCAAGGTGCCCATGGTGGTGGCCATCAACAAGATCGACAAACCCTCCGCGCATCCTGATCGCATCATGCAGGAGCTGACGCAGCATTCGGTGGTGGCGGAGGAGTGGGGCGGCGACACCATGATTGCCAAGGTCTCGGCTAAGGTTGGCACGGGGGTCGATGCGCTGCTCGAGACCATTTTGCTCCAGGCCGAGGTGTTAGAACTCAAGGCCCCGGCCAAGGGGCCGGCGCGCGGCACCATCATCGAATCCAGTCTGGACAAGGGCCGGGGCCCGACGGCCACGGTACTGGTGCAAGTCGGCACCTTACGCCGCGGTGACATGGTGGTGTGTGGACAGGAGTTCGGGCGGGTGCGGGCGATGTTCGATGAGACCGGACGGCCCGTCAAGGATGCCGGCCCCTCGATTCCCGTCGTGATCCTGGGACTATCCGGTGCCCCGAATGCAGGTGACGATCTCATCGTCCAGCCCGATGAAAAGAAAGCACGGGAACTGGCCCTGCTGCGCCAGGAGCGGATGCGCGATTCCAAACTGGCACCCCAGAAGGGGGTCACGCTCGACAACCTGTTCTCGCAAGTTAAGGCTGGCGAGATCAAGACCATTAATCTGATCCTGAAGGCGGATGTCCAGGGCAGTGCGGAAGCCTTGCGAGAGGCGTTGGCTCAGGCCTGCACCTCGGAGGTTCGGGTGAATATGGTGGCCAGCGGTGTGGGCGGCATCACCGAGTCCGACGCCAACCTGGCGGTGGCCTCCGGAGCCTACATCATAGGCTTTAACGTCCGCGCCGATGCGGCCGCCCGCCGGGTGTTGGAAGAGAAGGGTGTGGAACTCCGCTACTACAGCATCATCTACGAACTTATCGACGATGTGAAAAAGGCCATGAGTGGCCTCTTGTCGCCGGAGGTTCGCGAAGAAATCATCGGTCTGGCCGAGGTGCGGGATGTCTTCCGCTCCGCCAAATACGGCTTGATCGCGGGCTGCATGGTGCTCAATGGTTTGATCAAACGCAACAGTCCCATCCGCGTGTTGCGCAACCATGTGGTGGTGTTCGAAGGGGCTCTGGAATCGCTCCGGCGTTTCAAGGACGATGTGGGCGAGGTCAAGGCCGGCGTGGAATGCGGTATCGGCGTGAAAAGCTATAACGATGTGCGTGCTGGCGATCATATCGAGGTCTTTGAGCGCCATGAAGTGGCCCGACAGATTTAATCCAGTGGTATTTTATTGGCCATGAGAGAATTCAGCCGTACCGACCGGGTGGGTGCCGAGATCCGCCGGATTCTCGCGGAGATCCTGCGCGATCAGATGGACGACCACCGTTTTTCCCGGGTGACGATTCACGAAGTGCGAGTGACCCGGGATTTTGCCTATGCCAAGGTGTTCGTGACCTATTTTGGTGAGGATTTACTCCCCGGAGAACTTTTGACCTTGCTTAACCAGGAACTGGCGGGTTTTTTACGCCATGGGCTGGCCCAACGGCTCAGGATTCGCAGCATTCCCGCCTTGAATTTTGTCTACGACGAAGCGGTGAGCCGTGGCGAACATCTGACGCACCTCATCCAGCAGGCCGTGGCGTCCGATGTCGCCAAGCACCCTGATGAAGAGGAGGCTTGATGAGAGGACAACGAGGGGGACGGCACCGCGGGCGTGATGTCAATGGTGTGCTGCTGCTGGACAAGCCCCAGGGCCTGACCTCCAATGGTGCCTTGCAAGAAGTCAAGGCGCTGTTTTTTGCCAAAAAAGCCGGGCATACGGGGAGCCTCGATCCCCTGGCTACGGGGTTGCTGCCGATCTGTTTTGGCGAAGCGACCAAAATCTCGGCGTTTTTGCTGGAGGCGGACAAGTACTATCAGGTGCGGGTTCGTTTGGGAATCACCACCACGACGGGCGATGCCGAGGGCACAGTGGTCGCCAGCCACGACCCGGGCGAGGTCACAGCCACCGCGATTGAGCAGGTATTGCCCGGCTTCCGGGGCAACATCGAGCAGATGCCCCCCATGTATTCAGCCCTCAAACATCAGGGGCAGCGCCTCTACAATCTGGCCCGTCAGGGCATTGAGGTGGAGCGATCCTTGCGAACCGTGCGGATTCACCAGCTGCTTTTGTGCGGGCTCGATCTGCCAAACGGCTTCGATCTTGAGATCCATTGCAGCAAGGGCACCTATGTACGAACCCTCGTCGAAGACATCGGCAAGGCGCTGGGCTGTGGCGGTCATGTGGCGGCATTGCGGCGCACCGGGGTCGGTGCCTACACCGATAAAACCATGATTACCCTGGAGCATATTGAACAGCTGGCTGCGGAAGATCCCGCCGCTCTGGATGCCCTGTTGTTGCCTCAGGATACGGGCTTGACCCATTGGCCCGAGGTGCGGTTAGGCAGTGAACTGACCTTTTATATCAAGCAGGGCCAGCCAGTTCTGGTGCCGCGCACTGCGGTCACCGGCTGGGTGCGATTGTATAGTTCGGTCGATGGGACGTTCCTGGGGATTGGCGAGATCCTGGACGACGGCCGCGTGGCACCGCGCCGGCTGGTTGTGTAATGCCCGGACGCTTCTGTTACCTTATCCCTTCCTTGTCGCCCTGGTCTCATTGCTGGGGTGATACTCACCGGAACCTGGCGTTCCGGTGGTTTTTATTGTGACCCACTGGAGATCTTTCAAATGACAATGAGTTCCGCTGAAAAACAGGTCATCGTCGGTGAATACCGCCGCGCTCCCACCGACACCGGTTCCCCGGAGGTTCAGGTGGCGCTTTTAACCGCCCGTATCAATCAGCTCACCGGGCATTTTATCGCACACAAGAAGGATCATCATTCCCGCCAGGGTCTGGTGAGGATGATCAACACGCGCCGCAGCCTGTTGGATTATCTCAAGGATCGGGACATCGAGCGTTACCGTTCGCTGATCGCCCGGCTTGGTCTGCGTCGTTGATATTGATGAGGAAATAACGTGACGATAACCCGCAAGAGTTTCAAATTTGGCGAATTCGCAGTCACCCTGGAGACCGGGGAGATGGCCCGGCAGGCGGACGGTGCCGTGATCGTCGACATGGGTGGTACCACCGTTCTCGTGACCGCAGTCGCGGATCGCGCCGTCAAACCCGGCCGGGACTTTTTCCCGCTCACTATCAACTACCAGGAGCGTACCTATGCCGCAGGTCGCATCCCGGGCGGATTTTTTAAGCGCGAGGGCCGCTCCAGCGAGAAGGAAACCCTCACCAGCCGCCTGATCGACCGGCCGCTGCGGCCGCTGTTTCCCAAGGGTTTTACCCAGGAAGTCCAGGTGATTGCCATGGTGTTGTCCCTGAATCCCCAGGTGGATCCCGACATTCCCGCCATGCTGGGTGCCTCGGCGGCACTGGCCCTCTCGGGGATGCCGTTTCAGGGGCCGATTGGCGCGGCGCGTGTGGGCTATCGTCAGGGGGCCTATCTGCTGAATCCCGGTGCCACGGCCATGCACCAGTCGGATCTCGATCTGGTGGTGGCGGGCACGGAAGACGCCATCCTGATGGTGGAATCCGAGGCCCATCAGCTACCGGAGGCGGTGATGTTGGGGGCCGTGTTGTTTGGCCACGAGCAAATGCAGGTGGCGATCCAGGCCATTCGCGAGTTGGTGGCCGAAGCCGGCAAACCGGCCTGGCAGTGGGTTGCGCCAGCCAAGAACGAAACGCTGGCGGCCACGGTGTCGGCGGCCTGCGGACAAGACATCGGCCAGGCCTACCAGATTGCCGACAAACTCGGCCGCCAGAATCGCCTCGGCGAGATCCGCACGGCGACAGTCGCCAAGCTCTGCGTGACGGAGGCCGGATCACCCGGCTTGGCGGAGCCGGAGGTTCGGGAGGCCGTCGAGGCTCTGGAAAAACGCTTGGTGCGGGATCGCATTCTGGCTGGCGAGCCACGCATCGATGGCCGGGACACCCAGACCGTCCGGGCCATCAGTATTCGCACCGGGGTGTTGCCGCGCACGCATGGTTCCGCGCTCTTCACCCGTGGCGAGACCCAGGCCCTGGTCGTGACCACCCTCGGCACGGAGAGAGACTCCCAGATTATCGACGCCCTGGAAGGGGAGCGTCGCGATAATTTTATGTTTCACTACAACTTTCCGCCCTTCTCGGTCGGCGAGGTCGGCATGGTGGGTTCCCCGAAACGCCGGGAAATCGGTCATGGGCGCCTGGCCAAGCGCGGGGTTCAACCGGTTATGCCGAGTCTTGAGGAGTTTCCCTATTCCGTCCGGGTCGTTTCCGAGATCACCGAGTCCAACGGTTCCAGTTCGATGGCAAGCGTCTGCGGCTCCAGCTTGTCTTTGATGGATGCGGGTGTGCCAATCAAGGCACCAGTGGCTGGCGTGGCCATGGGACTCATCAAGGATGGCGAGCGTTTTGCGGTACTCACCGACATCATGGGCGACGAGGATCATCTCGGCGACATGGATTTTAAGGTGGCGGGCACGGAGACCGGCATCAACGCCCTCCAGATGGACATCAAGATCACCGGCATCACCCGTGAGATCCTGGAGGTGGCTTTGGCCCAGGCCCGGACGGCGCGGCTCCACATCCTCGGCGAGATGAAGAAGGTCATCGAATGCCACCGCTCCGAGATGTCCGAACACGCCCCCCGGATCATCGAGGTCAAGATCAACCCGGACAAGATTCGCGACGTGATTGGCAAGGGCGGCGTGACGATTCGCTCCATCACCGAGGAAACCGGTGCCACCATTGATGTCTCCGACAACGGCGTCATCAAGATCTTCTCGGTGGATAAAGAGGCCGGACAAAGGGCACGGCAGCGTATCGAAATGATCACGGCGGATGTCGAGGTCGGCCAGGTCTATGAGGGCCGGGTGGCACGTCTCATGGATTTTGGTGCCTTTGTGACGATCCTGCCGGGGCGCGACGGCCTGGTGCATATCTCGCAGATCTGCGAGGATCGCGTCGAGCGGGTCAGCGACAAGCTGTCCGAGGGCGATGTCGTGCGGGTCAAGGTGCTGGAGGTCGATAAACAGGGTCGCATCCGTCTCAGCATGAAGGCGGTGGGTGCCGCCTGATGGGGCTCTGGAGCATCGCGGCCTTTGGAGGTTTCGAGCCTTGTGGTCGCGGTGTTCCGGTAGGGCGAGTCAAAGCCCATGTACTGCCGTTCACGGGATCTCTTGAGAAGGATCGCAATCCTGGCGATCCTGGTTTCTGGTTGCGCGAGTCACCCGCCTCCCAAGTCCAGCCTCTCCGCCCCTAGCGTTCCGTTCGATCTCGATAACCTGTGCGTAGTATTTGCCCATCACCCGGACTGGTATTCCAAAAGCCGACAAGCTGAGGCTCGCTGGGGGCTCCCTCTGCCGGTTCTGATGGCTTTTATCCGCCAGGAGTCGAGTTTTCGTGCCGATGCCCGCCCTCGCGCCGTGAGTATCCTGGGGGTTTTTTCCTGGGGTAGCACTTCGGCCTATGGGTATGCCCAGGCCAAGGACGATACCTGGAAGTGGTACCAGCAAAAAACCGGCCATGCCAATGCCCGGCGCGACCAGTGGGGCGATGCCGCCGATTTTGTCGGCTGGTATGCCAAGATGACGCGCGATCTCTTGGGGATTCCCCTCACCGATGCCTACCGGCAATATCTGGCCTACCATGAAGGCCATGGCGGCTACTCACGCGGAACCTACAAAGACAAGGATAAAGGCTGGTTGCTGGATTTTGCGCATAAGGTTGAGGAACGGGCCCGCCAATACGGCGAGCAACTGCGCTATTGTGAAAGATAGAGAAAGAAGCAATACCAACCTAAGTCAGACAGGCTCCTAGAGCATCTTCACGACCTTCCGGATCGTCGGGTCGTCCTCGTGGGCGGTGATGATAAAGCCTAGGCGGGTGGCCAGTTTCAGCATATTGTGGTTGGTGCCGAGTACCTCGCCTTCCATGACCTTTAGGCCCTTGCCACGCGCTGCATCAATGAGACCCACCATGAGTTTGTGACCCATTCCCTTGTGGTTCCATTCGTCGCTGACGACCAGCGCGAATTCACAAGATTCGCCATCCGGGTTGGTGGCATAGCGGGCAACGCCAATCTGGAGAGGCTGGGCGTTTTTTTCGGTGATGGCAATCAGGGCCATTTCGCGGTCGTAGTCGATCTGGGTGAAACGCACCAGCTGGACTTGCGACAACTCGTGGATGGTATCCATGAAGCGGAAGTATTTTGCCTCGTCCGAGAGATTGCGCACGAATTCCTGCTCGGTCTTGGCGTCCTCCGGACGGATCGGACGGATCGTGATGTCGGTGCCATCCGGCAACTGCCATTGACTGACGAGATGCGCCGGATAGGGGTAGATCGCCATGTGGGCATAGCGGTCGGTGAAGAGGGGATGGAAATCCACCACGACACGCGCATCCGCCGCCAGCGCGCCATGCTCGTCGACGATCAGCGGGTTGATGTCCATTTCGCGCAGCCACGGCAGTTCGCAGACCATCTCGGAGACGCGTAGCAGCACGCTCTCCAGCGCCTCCATA
>JBAXSA010000082.1:0-10143 GCA_037130945.1 Pseudomonadota bacterium
TATGTTGCAGAATTCAACTACCCATGTGAGCCAAAAATCTTGCTCGGAATCGCTGACACCCAAACCCCTGCGGCCGGGGTATAGCTATCCAGCACCTTCATGTAGTTGGCGTGTGCGAAGGCTGCGGGGTTAATGGCCTTGGCCTGGGAAACGCTGCCCTTCATCTGCGAGAGGCTGTCGTATTCGTTTTGTTCCATCCAGCTACGGAGATCCGACAGGATCGTGGCGAGCTGGCCTGGGCCGTGCTGCAACAGGGTACTGCAGAGCTGGGTGGCATCAGCACCGGCCAACACCATCTTGATGACATCGGAGGCGCTGTGGATGCCCCCAGTGGCCCCGAGCGACAGCCGGACGTGGTCACGCACCAGACCAATCCAGCGCATGGCCAGCAGCGATTCGGCTGAGGTCGAGAGCGCCAGTTGTGGTACCACCTTGAGGGTTTTTAGGTCGATGCTGGGTTGGTAGAAACGATTGAACATCACCACCCCAGCCGCTCCCGCGCCTTCGAGTCGCTGGAGAAAATGGGGCAAAGCACTGAATTGGGAACCAATCTTCATGGCGATGGGAACGCTCACCCGGCCTTTAAGATCCTCGAGCAAATCCAGGTAATGTCCTTCAACCTCCGCCGGAGATTCGCCGGGATCGGCGGCGATGTGGTAGACATTGAGTTCCAAGGCATCGGCACCGGCCTCCTGGAGATCCTTGCCGTAGTGAATCCAGCCACCCCGGGTCAGGCCGTTGAGACTGGCAATGACCGGGATACCCAGGCTGGCCTTGAGGATCGCCAGTTGGTCGAGGTAACGATCCACAGCACTCTTGAAGGTGTCGGGCATCGGCAGATAGCTGCTGGCCTCGGGGTCGCCAATGTCCTGATAGTGTAGAAAACGGGCCAAAGCCTGCTCTTCGTCGATGATCTCCTCCTCGAACAAGGAATACATGACGATCGCACTAGCACCTGCGTCTTCCAGGCGTCGTGCGCTATCCAAGCTGCGCGACAGGGGACTGGCAGAGGGGATCAGGGGATTGGCGAGTTCGAGGCCCAGGTAACGGGTGGTTAGATCCATGGCGTTTGATTCTCCTAGAGTCCTGCAAGCTGTTCGTAATGGTGAAAACGGGTGTTGACCTCGGCCTGGGCTTGGGTCAGAAAGCGTTCGGCCTCTTCGGGGTGACTGCGAAACAGCATATTGAAACGGGCCTCCGTGGTAATAAAGTCCCTGTAAGGGATGGAAGGCTTCTTGGAGTCCAGGATCAGCGGGTGTTCACCCTTGGCCGTGCGTCGCGGATCGTAGCGGAACAGCGGCCAATGTCCGCTATCCACCGCCAGCTCCTGTTGGGTGAGGTTGCGTGCCAGATCCACCCCGTGGGCGATGCAGGGGCTGTAGGCCAGAATCAGCGAGGGCCCGGGATAGGACTCGGCTTCAAGGAAGGCGCGGAGCGTCTGCTGATCCTTGGCCCCGAAGGCGATCTGGGCGACGTAAGCATGACCGTAGGACATGGCAATGAGGGCGAGATCCTTCTTCAGGGTACGCTTGCCGGCGGCAGAGAACTTGGCCACAGCCCCGAGCGGGGTGGCCTTGGAAGTCTGACCCCCGGTATTGGAATAAACCTCGGTATCCAGCACCAGAAGATTGACGTCACGGCCCAGAGCCAGGATATGATCAAGCCCGCCAAAGCCGATATCGTAGGCCCAACCGTCGCCACCAATCGCCCAAACGCTTTTGCGTACCAGGTTGTCGGCGATATTGGCCAAGTGGCGAGCTGAGGGGTCATCGAGGGTTGCCAGGCGGGTTTTTAGGGTCTCGACGCGCAGACGCTGTTCATGGATGCTCGCCTCATCGGACTGCTCGGCTTGGAGAAGTGCCGTGACCAGGACGCCATCGAGCCGGTCGCCCAGGGTCTTGAGCAACACCTGGGCCTGTTCCCTTTGCTGGTCGATGGCCACTCGCAGCCCCAGGGTGAATTCGGCATTGTCCTCGAACAGCGAGTTGTTCCAGGCCGGACCCCGCCCCTCGGGATTGGTGGTGTAGGGGGTGGTGGGCAGGTTGCCGCCGTAGATCGACGAACAGCCCGTGGCGTTGCCGATCACCATGCGGTCGCCAAAAAACTGGGTGGCGAGCTTGATGTAGGGTGTTTCACCGCAGCCTACGCAGGCTCCCGAAAACTCAAACAGCGGCTGTAAGAGCATGGCACCCTTGATGGTCGTTTCCTTGACCTTGCGCCGGTCGTACTCGGGCAGTGTCAGGAAGTAGTCCCAGTATTGCCTCTCGCGTTCGCGAAGTGGTGCCTGGGGAACCATGTTGAGGGCCTTGCGCCGGGCCTCGGATTTGTCGCGTACCGGGCAGACCTCGACACACAAGCCACAGCCGGTGCAATCTTCGGGGGCAACCTGATAAATGATATGCAGGCCAGCCTCAAATTCCTTGCCCTTAATCGGGACATGTTTAAACCCCGCTGGAGCATTGGCAAGATCCTCGATCCGTGCCACCTTGCTGCGGATGGCAGCGTGCGGGCAGACCAGCGGACACTTGCCGCAGTGAATACAGAGGTTTTCTTCCCAGATCGGAATCTCCAGGGCGAGGTTGCGCTTTTCCCAGCGCGCCGTGCCGACCGGCCAGGTGCCGTCGGCGGGCAGGCAGGAAACCGGTAGCGTATCGCCACGGCCACCATAGATGGCCTCCGTGACGCGATGCACGAATTCGGGAGCCTCCGGGGGTACCGTGGGGGGGTGTTCCCAGTGGCTGGTCACTTCCTTGGGGTGGTCAATCTCATGCAACGCGGCGAGTGTCTGATCAATGGCCGCGAAGTTGCGTTCCACCAGGGCCCGCGAGCGTTTACCATAGGTTTTCTCGACCGCCTTCTTGATGCGGGTGATGGCGTGATCCTGCGGTAGCACCCCGGAGATGGCGAAGAAACAGGTCTGCATGATGGTGTTGATGCGCCGTCCCATGCCGGCCTCGGCCGCGACCGCATAAGCGTCCACGGCCCAGAGGTTGATCGCCTTGTCGAGGATCTCCTGTTGCAGGGAGCGGGGCAGACTGTCCCACACCTGTTCTGGGGGATGAGGACTGTTCAGCAGAAAAACCGCCCCGGGCGCGGCCAGTGCCAGAACATCGTAGCGTTCCAGAAATACCGGCTGGTGACAGCCCACAAACTGGGCCTGGTTATCGCCAATCAGGTAAGGCGAATGGATCGGCCGGTGGGAAAAGCGCAGATGGGAGACGGTCATCGCCCCGGCTTTCTTGGAGTCGTAGACAAAATAGCCCTGGGCGTAGTATTCCTCGTCGGCGTCAGGGTTATTTTCCTCGCCCAGGATCTTGATGGTGTTTTTGTTGGCACTCACCGTGCCATCCGACCCCAGGCCATAGAACACGGAACAGACCGCATCCCGCGAGGCATCGGTGCGGAAGGCTGGGTCGTAGCCAAGGCTCGAATGCGTGACATCGTCGTCGATACCCACCGTAAAGTGGTTCTTGGGGGCCGGTTTGCAGAGTTCATCGAACACCCCCTTGACCATGCCCGGGGTAAATTCCTTGGACGATAGTCCGTACCGTCCCCCCACCATCCGGGGCAGACGGGCGAAGGGGGTGATGCCGTCTTGCCAGGCCTCGGCCACGGCGGTGACAACATCTTTATAGAGGGGCTCGCCACCGGCACCGGCCTCCTTGGTGCGATCCAGAACCGCGATGGCGGTGACGGTAGCGGGCAGCGCGGCCACCAGATGACAAGAGGAAAAGGGGCGGTAGAGGCGCACCCGAATCATGCCTACCTTTTCACCGTGAACTCTAAGATGCTCAACGGTTTCTTCAACCGTCTCGGCACCCGAGCCCATTAGCACAATGACACGCTCGGCATCCGGGGCACCGGCATAGTCGAACAGGTGATACGGGCGGCCCGTGAGGGCAGCAAACCGATCCATGGTCTTTTGCACTAGGGCTGGCATCCGGTCGTACCAGGGATTAACGGCCTCCTTGACCTGAAACGACACATCCGGATTTTGCGAAGTCCCCCGAATCACCGGGTGATCCGGAGACAGGGCGCGCCGCTGATGGGCCAGGATCCATTCGTCGTCGATCATCGCCCGCACCGTGTCACGCGAGACCTCCTCGATCTTGGCTATCTCGTGGGAGGTGCGAAAACCATCGAAGAAGTGAACGATGGGCACTCGTCCTTCCAGGGTTGCGGCCTGGGCGATGAGCGCACAATCCATTGCCTCCTGAACCGAACCGGCACCCAGCAGGGCAAAACCGGTGCCACGAACCGCCATCACGTCGCTGTGGTCGCCAAAAATCGACAGCGCCGCCTGGGCAATGGAACGAGCGGCGACATGAAAAACGGTGGGGGTCAGTTCGCCAGCAATCTTGTACATGGTCGGAATCATCAGGAGCAACCCCTGGGATGCCGTGAAGGTCGTCGCCAGGCTACCCGCCTGGAGCGCCCCGTGAACCGTGGCGGCCGCCCCCGCTTCGCTCTGCATCTCAACCACCTGGGGGACACTGCCCCACAGGTTGGTCTGGCCTCGCGAGGACCACTCGTCCATCAGTTCCCCCATGGTTGACGAGGGGGTGATGGGATAGATCGCCATAACCTCGTTGGTCAGGTACGCGATGGCCGCAGCGGCCTCGTTGCCTTCAAGGGTGATCAGATTGGGAGACAGTACCATGGGGGAAACCTTATATTTTCATGTCCGATGAGGCCTCGGATCGAGGACGACACGCTGTGGCAGCCACTTTAATAGTCAATGGGACTATGGTAAAGGAGTCTATGCTGCGCCGCAACATAGACTGGGAGGGGCTGGCGGGTTAGTGAATCATGTCGGTTAAGGTATCGGTATCCACGAGAAAAACCCTCCCCGGATTGACCAGGCCTTCGAGACCTATACGCCGCCGAGCGATCTCCGGGGCTACGAGAGCCAGGGAGGAAACATCATTTGGCTTCTTTTGATCCAGATCCCTTCGCTGATCATGGCTATTGGGGGTGGGATAGGCCGACTCACCGGGCGGGTTAAGCAGAGGCAAACCAGGCAATATCGTCGACGTCCTGGCCTCAACCGTCTTGTTGAGCAAATGCTGATAGCCGTCCGCTGTCAATTTATTCAGGCGCGGATCGCGCGCCTGTAATAAACGCCAGCAATCATCAGGCGTCAGATCGAGAAGCCCGTCAAGCGTTTTGGCGCTTTCTTCCCTTGTGGCGTCCTGGCCGGCTTCAATCAGCTCATTGATGCGGGCGATCCAGTGCATGGATTCTTCCGAGTCTTGAGTCAACCGTCCTGGTTGGGCAGAGGGTGCTGCGGGGTCAACTCGCGGTTTCCGGGGAGGATGGGAGACTGGAGGTATTCACTAGGGGCTCCAGGGCCTGTTGCATTTTTTTCAGCCAGGAAGCGTAATCGCCCACGGCACGCCGGGCAGCCAGTGTCCCCAGTCCGGTTTTCTGCGCGACGGCCTTGAAATCCATCGACAAGATCTTCCAGGGCGGTAGCTTGAGGCGCTCGAAGTCTGTCCAGGCCTCACTCAAACACCGCTCCATGGCCACGACATACAAGCCACGTTCACGCATGGCCGCGAGGCGGGAAAATTCTGGGGTATCGGCATAGGCATCGAAACTTCCGGCATTTTCGTTCAAAACCAGAATCCGCCGACTCGCCGGAAATATCTGTTCCACGGTTTCCAGAATGACAATGCCACCCGACACGGCCAGAGGATCGGCGGTGACCGGCACATAGACGTCCATCGTGACACCGACATCGAGAAATGCCGCCCCCAAGTCGGATTTCCGCGCCCAGTCCAGGACATGCTTATCCATGTTGGCCCCGAGATCCACGCCTGTGTCCTGTTCAACGATTTCGCTCGCCATCTGATCCCAATAGCTGTAGGCCAGGGAGGGATTGGCGCGCAAGGACTCCGCGTCAGCACCGATCCGCAGCGACATCACATTTTTCGTGCCCATGAATTCGGACAACTTGGATTTTTCATCGACATCGATAAGCCGGAGGCGCTGTCCCATGGCATCGTACTGCCAGGCCAAAATCATCATCAGCACGGATTTCCCCACCCCGCCCTTGCCATTTGCTACCCAAACCGTGTGCGGCATATCGTTTTCTTCCTCTATGTAAGTATTTGGTCAGGTTAACCGATTTTGCAATTCGATCGCTATTTGCCTCGAAGGTCAAGGCCGATCTTTGCTGATTTCACAGGGGGAACCTCGGAGAGAACCATCCGGTCTACCAGCTGGAGCGCCCGGTGGATGGATTCACCCATGCTGTAAAAACTGTGATCCGCAAGATGTCCCAGGGGGTAAAGCTGGGGAAAACCCCTGGCGAGTTGTCTATACCGCTCCAGGCGTTGTGGGCTTTCGGCACTGGCGACAGGGTAATAGGGTTCATTTGCGTGGGGATTTTGGCGGTCGTAGGCTTGTGGATATTCCCGCAGGATCGTTGTGATCGCTAACTCTTGGCCTGTGGCCCGTTTGAATTCCGTAATCTTGGTAAAATATTTATCCCCGTAGTAGAGCATGGTGTCAGGCTCCTGGAAATACGGCCGGTCATAAGTCTCGAACTCGAACATCAGGGTGCGGAAACCGAGTTCGCCATGGCACAGACCGAACAGCTCATCCAGACGGCCCGTATAAAACAGGTTGCCAGCAAAGGGCTCATCCATCAAGCGGATGACGCCACAGGTCTCGTCGAGTGCGAGAATATCCGACGCCTCGGTTTGCAGCAGGTAATGAATATGGCGATGTTTCAACAAATGTTTGAACAGCCCTGCGTAGCCTTTTTTGGCAGGAAGGCCCTGATAAGGGGCGTTGTAGCGATGGTTGTCCCGGGAGGTGGAAATCGGCACCTGATAGCCGAGCTCCGGGGACAAATCATGCGAAAAAACACCGGCTCTTCCGGAGGGATGAGCGTGGAAAATTTTGTCGCGGATAAAATCCGCCAGGGATTCGAGTTCGGGATCTCCACTCCGGGACAACAGCAGGATCTCAAACCGGCGATCCGCACCAAAACGCGCTATGAGCTTCCGTTCCAACCGCTCCGCTTCGGCCTCGGGGAGTAAAATGTGTAAACTATTGAGATTAAAGGGTACCGGAATGCGTTTGCCATTAACCACTGCCAAGGTGGAAGCCTTGTAGGGGTGCCATTCTCCAAACGCTTGAAGATAATCCCAAACCCGTTGGTGTGGGGTATGAAGAAGGTGGAGACCGTGGGGATGAACCAAAACCCCGGCCTCATTGTGATAATCGTGACACAGTCCCCCGAGATGCGTCCGTCTGTCGATTAGCATGACTCGTTGGCCGAGCCGATTGGCCAACTGTTCCGCGATAACCGCACCGGTGATACCGGCCCCTACAATGAGGCTGTCAAAGATGGCCAAGCTGTTTCCCCATGGATTTTTTTGGGTGACGCAAGTAATCCAGTTTACACGATCCCCAAAACCCGGATTATGAGCCGATATGGCTGCCACGAGGGTGCTGGACTGAAATGACCTACCTGCTTATGGCTTTTTTGCCGCTCACCATTGCCACCCTGTTGGGATTGGGAAGGTTTTCTTACCGGAAAAAATCTCGCCTGTCCCGCCTGTCACAGCCGCCACCCGTTTCAACAAACCGGGTGAATTTGCACCCGGATCCACAACCGGAAGAGGTCACAAACCCTATGGAGAAAATGGCTTGGCGGCCACTCCCACGCAAGGCCCTATTGCACTACCAAAAAGCCAGAGCCTCCGAGGTTGAGGCCCATCGCCGTGAGTCTGTGGAGGCACCCGCGAATCCGGAACGGGAATTGGCCCCTTCCCCACGGTTGGTGGCGAGGCCAGGTGCCGCCCAACCCGGCCCAGCGAGGCCGGTGGATCCGGCGACCCTGGTTCCTCCCACTATCCCCTGGCTGGATGATGCCGATGCGGCTACCAAGGTCAGCCGCCGCCGTAAGGGACTGGAAAGTCTGATCAATCTGAAATCCCCGTCCCCGCGTGAGAATTCCCAATGACGCCGCTTGCCACTGAATGGCCGTCCCAGCCCGCAATTCTGGCCATTGTGAGTCTCACCGATGGCGCGGCTAAGACCACCACGGCGGTGAATCTGTCGATTGCCCTCGCTGCGGCGGGACAGACCGTACTGCTGGTGGATTTGGATTCCCAGGGTCACGCCAGCGAGTCGCTTGTGCGCGGTCGTCACGAACGGGCTGGGATCCATCGAGCCCTCACCGAGGGCATGATCACCCGGGATATGATCACCGCCACGGAGGTTCCCGATCTCTACCTGATCCCCGCCGACGAGGATTTGGCCACGGTTGAGATCGAACTGTCTCTGGTGGGCGACGGCCGAACCCGCTTGTATCAGGGGTTGCGAACCCTCGGCACCTTCTCGCCCCACTTCGATTCGGTCATCCTCGATTGTCCGTCGACACTGGGACTCATCACGCTCAACGCCTTGAGCGCCGCCCATCGGGTGTTTGTCCTCATCGCCGCAGATCATCCTGCCCTGGAAGGACTGCCGGAACTTCTCAAGGCCATCAACCGGCTACGCGCTGGTTTGAGGCAGCTCTTGCTCGGTGTTCATTTGCTGGTGACTTTGGGCAAGAACCTCCAGCCCCATCGCCACCTGATTGCCGAGTTGCGGCAGAACTACAGTCAGATGAGCCTGCTGACCGAAATCCCCTGGAGCGAGGCGGTTACGGAGGCTGCGGTTCAGAGCCAACCCGTGTTGGCCCACTCGCTGCGCAGCGATGTCAGTCAGGCCTACCTGGCACTGGCCACCGAATGGTTGAGTCTGACCGCACAGGCCAAGGACGAGGGAACCAGCCTCTGGTCTTCCAAGGCCCATCAGGAGTTTACGGTCAAGTGTCTGCAAAACATGCAGCGGCGGATTGAGGCCTGGTTGATGGATCCCTCGTCGCTGCTGTTCGATGCCAATGAAGCCACGCATTTTACGGAGATGCAGGTTCTCGAAGAGCTGTTCAGCCTCACCCGGCAGATGAATCGTCCGCGTTTTCCGCTTCGACGCCTGGGCTGGATCAGTCTGATGGCCCTGGCGGTGACGGTGCCCCTGGCCCTGGTGGTCTGGATCCCCCCCTGGTTCAGCCTGCTGGATGGGTTTCGGCTGGAAGCCGGGGCCCTGCTCATCGGCCCCAATCAGTATTGGCAGGCCGGCAGTATGCTGCTCGCCCGTTCCGACGAGCCGGCCTACCGGGAGCTGATCCTGGCATCCAGGCTGGTGGAGGGAAATCGGGCACCGCTCCAGACCTGTGCCGAGCAGGCCCGGCAAAGCGGTTCGGCAGTTCCCTGCATCGTCCATGTTGAACCTTGGCACTGAACAGGTGGACAGCATGCGTCGCAATGCCGTTTGGAACCCCTGGGGACTGGCGATGATGGCATGGCTGGTGTTGGCCCCGGCCAGGCAGACTTGGGCGGAGACGCTCCCGAGCCGGGTACTGGATCCCCAGTGGGTGAGGCTCTTGCCAGCGCCCACGGCGCAACTCCCCAAACTGGATTCACATCCGCACGTCCCTCCCACGCAGGTTAAACCGCCCTCCCTTCTCGTGGAAACACCGCCCGCGCCGCTCCCCACTGTCGAGGTTCAAGTGCCCAAGCCGCCAGAACCCACTCCGATCATGGTCGAGAGCCTGGCCCCCACGCTTCCAGCAGTGCCCAAAGACACGGAAGTACCCGATATCGAAGAAGAGGAAACCGCTCCTCCCGGTTCTCCCTGCGCGCCGGGTTCAAATCTCATGGCGATGGCGGCGGCCCAAGGGGGTTGCACCGCCTTCTTCCGTTGGCAGGTTCAGATTCTGGCCGGACGATCCTTGCCAAAGATGAAGGAGAACCAGCAGAAATTTTCCCGCCAGTACAGCAATCTCCTGAAGGGCCTGGAACTGATCATCAAAAAAATGGAAGACAATGACGAGCCTCTGCTGCCCTATCGGCTGCGGGTTTTGCCCCTTGCCGATGGCAAGGCTGCCCGGGAGTGGTGCCAACAGCTCAAGGCGCACCAAAAAAAACCCAAGACGCCTGGGGCGGATTGTCTGGTCATCCGGTCACGAACCAGCGTGCCCAGCCCCGAGGCTTCACGGTAGCGGCGTGGACAATGCGAATCATGCCAGGCTCATATTGGGTTTTGAGGACATGCCGGAATCCATGGCCTTTCGCCATCTTC
>JBAXSA010000083.1:0-10066 GCA_037130945.1 Pseudomonadota bacterium
CCCCCCGCCGCGTCGCCACCCGCTTCCCCTTTCTGGCCGGTCATTACAATCCTGCTGGCTCTCGGTTGGGGCTGGACTCTGCTGGCCCACTGGTGGCAACGCCGCCGCCTACCAGCCATTCCCATGTCACCCATCGCTGTGGAATCTCCGCTAGCCACCCCGGCTGCCATTCGCGCAGAAATCACCATCACCCCCATCCAGCGCGCCCTGGAAGGCATCCACTACGCCTATCAGCGCCAAAACCCGCAGGCCGCGCACGAAGCCCTGCTGGCCTGGGCCGTCCTCGCCTGGCCCAACGATCCGCCGCTCAACCTGCCCCGGCTGGCGGCCCGTTGTCCGGAAGTCGCCCGTTCCGCCATTCTGCGGCTTGACGAGGCGCTCTATAGCCCTTCCCCCATTCCCTGGTTTGAACACTCGGTCTGGGAAATGTTGCAGTCGGTACCGGGCTAGCGACCGTCTCAGTTCAGGCCGCAGTACCCGCCGCCACAGCCACCTCCCCCGGAGGAAAATCCTGCGCCACAGGCACCGGTGCCACAGGCGGGTGCGTTACCGCTACCCAAACTCTTGTGGGATATGACATGGCCCCCGGTGGCCAACCGCCGGACGGGGGCGTCCGTTGGGGTGTCACCCGGCTCGATACCCACGACTTGGCACAGCTCGCCCCAGGTCGACAATTCCGCACTCATCCGGTGATTGGCTTCCACCACCCGGTCGTTGGAATCGCAACGATAATCATAAGTTGGCATGTTGTTACCCTCCAAAAAATAAAATGGACACTGAATCAGGTAGCAGGATAGGGGGCCAGGGTAGGCGTGTGCAAGATAGATCCGGAAAAAAACGCCTATCATCTTCTCTCGGACGGATCGGCGTGGTACGATAGCCGGGTCGTAATCTGAATATCTCAACAGAGACATCCGGGCAATCACCTGATTTCCCTGATTTTTTGAGCGCACCTGGAGGGTTCTGTGGAAGACACCTTGCAACGTCTGCTAGACGCCGAAATGCGGGCCGAACGCATTGCGGCCAAGGCCGATACGGATCGCGGACGCATCGTTCAGGGTGCCGTCATGGAGGCGCGGGCCGAGGTTCAGCGTTTTGAGGAGAAAATCCCCGAGATGCAGACCGCCCACCTCGAAAAGGCCCGGGCCCGGGCCGAGCAAACCCTCGTAGAACTCAAGCGCCGTTATGATGAACGCCAGATACAGCTCCGTCAGCTCGCCACGGAACGCGAAGACGAAGCGGTGGGTGTCGCCTTTGCCCTGTTGATCGCCCCCACCGCCGACGCTTGACGACCTATCATGTCTCAAGGCTTTAGCCCTTATCTGCGAACCCGTGTGGCCATCATGGCCAGTCGGCTACTCGGTGTGGAGAGCCTGCAAGCTCTGGTCGACAAACCACTTCCAGTATTGGGGGCCACCTTCGGGTTTCAGGGCTTCCTGGAAGAGACCTTGCCAGCAGAGGCCAAGAACCAGGCCCTGGAACGGGCACTGATCCAGACCTTCATGGCGGAATTGACCATTTTGCTGCGTCCCTTAGTCGGCGAGGGACGAGATGTGCTGCTCTATTGGGCGCAGCGCTACGAGTTGCTCAACATCAAAACGCTCATCCGGGGTAAATTGCGGGGTTCCAGCCAGCAAGCCATCGAGCAGACCCTGTTCGATTTGCCTTGGGCCATGTCTGTCACCACCGCCCGTCTACTCAAAGCCGAAAATGTTCTGGAACTCTTGCGCCAACTGGAACAGGGCCGCTATGCCATGATCGCCCGTCAGGCCCGTCAGGCCTTCGAGGAGAAACAAGAGACCTTTGCCATGGAGGCGGCCATCGACCATCGTTTCTTTTCGGGGTTGGCCAAACAGGTGCATGTCTTCGCCACGGAGGGACCTCACGAGGATCTTAAGCGGCTTGTGGGTACCCTGCTGGATCACCAAAACCTGATGTGGCTATTGCGTTATCGCTTTGCCTATCAGGTGCCGCCCGCCGAGGCCTATTACCTGCTCACGCCTTCCTGGCTCTTGATGAACCGGGAAACCTTGATGCGGCTAGTCAATCTGGGAACCTTTCCGCAGGTGATCGCATCCCTGCCCAAGGCGTTGGCCGATTTGCTGGCCGAGGCGCAAACCGCCATGGCGGTTCAAAAACGGCTTCACGCCAGGCTTCACGCCCTGGCCTGGAAGATTCTGCGCCACAGCGCCTCGGATGTCGCCCGGACGATGGCCTATCTGATCCTGCGGGAATCCGAGTTACACCAACTTTTCGCCTTGATTCAAGGCAAGATTTTTGGCCTGCCCGTGGATTTGATCCGTGATGCCCTGGAGCTGATGCCCGATGGTGTCACCGTGCGTTCTGGCTGAGGAAACTTAAAATCATGTTGACTCCCCTGGCGATGAAGCACGTCCAAATTCAGGCACTCACCGAAAGTCTGCCGCGCCTGTCCGTGGCCCTGGCGGAAATGGATGCCTTCAATCCCGACCCTCGCCCGGTTCATCGGGATCTGCCGGAGGATCCAGGCGATCAGTACCGGGATCTATTTCTACAGGCAACGACCCGGCTCGACAAGATCCGCCAGCATGTCGATCTGCCGCCCTTGATGACGATCAAGAACATCCAGGGAATCGAACGCGACGAGCTGGAACAAGCCGACCATCGGCTGGGCGAGATCTGGGAGATCTGTTCCGGGTACGAGGAAAAACTGCACTGTCTTGCCGAGGAAGATCGCACGATTGCCCAACTGGAGGGTGCCCTGGCCAATTTTTCCACCCTCAACGTGGATCTGGCACAATTACACCGCGACGAACGGCACTTTATGTCCCTGCATATCGGCACGGTGCCCCGGGAGAATGTGCAACAACTGCGGGAAGCGGCCGCCCTGGCCAATCACCTGATACTGAGTTTTCTGAGTACGCTCGACACCCACCATGTTGTCGTCGTAGGCCCACGTTGGGTGTCGGGGGATGAAATTCAGTTGGTGTTGAACACGGCGGGTTTTCATTCGTTGGTGATCCCGCCCGAGTTTCGCAACCGGCCCGAACAGATGGGTCAGGAGTTGCAGCAACGCCATCACCGGTTGGCCGAGGCCCGGCGTCAGACTCAAGCCGAGCTGTCGGCCTGGGGCCGCTCGCTTCACCAGGAACTCACAACGCTGCAAACCACCCTGGCCTTGGCGGAACCCTTTGCGGCCCTCGACGAAGCCGCCCGTAACCGCGGCAGTCTGGCCGTGGTGCAGGGCTGGGTACCGGCCCGGGAAGTCGAACGGCTCAGTGCCAACCTCCGGCAGCGCCTGAGTGGACGCTGTCTGATCGATGTTCGCGACCCCCTCCCGGAAGAACGGCCGCTGGTTCCCGTTGTCATCCGTCATCCCCGATTGATCACGCCCTTTGCCACCCTGGTTCAGCAATTTGGCATCCCCCGTTATGGCGAGGTCGATCCCACCTGGTTCTTTGCCATCACCTTCGTCGCCATGTTCGGCATGATGTTCGGCGACGTTGGCCATGGGCTGGTGCTGATGGCCATCACCGGATGGCAACGGAAACGGCTCAAGCAATTCCTGCCGTTGGCCTTGTTGGCGGGGGGCATTTCCACCCTTTTTGGATTCCTGTATGGGAGTCTGTTTTGTTTTGAAGAGGTCTTGCCAGCCCTGTGGGTCGCCCCGCTTACCCAGCCTATTTATATGCTCAAGATGGCTCTGTTCTGGGGCATCGGTTTTATCTTCGCGGTGAGCCTCTTGTCGATTCGTAATCGCCTGGTGATCGGACGCTGGCGCGCCGCCCTGTTCGAGCACAATGGCCTCATCCCCTTGATCCTTTACGGAGCGGCTGCGCTAGGCCTATACGGCTGGCAAACCCAGGGTCAGTTTGGCCGGGTACCCGTAGTGGTTGCCCTGACGTCGCTGGTCAGTCTTATGGCCTACCATTGGCAGCATAGTACGGCACCTTTGGGAGAACGGGCACTGGTCACGGTCATCGAGGCCTTGGAGACCATACTCGGCTATGTCTCCAACACCCTTTCGTTCCTGCGTGTGGCGGCTTTCAGCTTAAACCATGTGGCGCTGGGCGTGGCGGTGTTTGCGATTGCCAAATCGATGTCGAGTACGGGTTCGGTGGTGACAATCATCCTCGGTAACCTCTTCATCATCGGTCTGGAGGCCGCTATTGTCACCATCCAGTTGTTGCGTCTGGAATACTACGAAGGTTTTTCTCGATTTTTTTCGGGCGATGGCAAGCTGTTCCGTCCCCTGACGTTGGTTCAACATATCCCGGCCTCTTGGCGGCCGCGCGACGCAGTCGCCAGGATGTAAAACAAGATAACCAAATGATTTATAAATATTTTCCATTCTCTGATTCGATTGTTTTGATAATTTTAAGGAGACCCGAATGTCTTGGCTAATCGTATTTTTAACCTCCTTCACCGTCCTTTCGACGATCCTGTTGGGTCTGGTTCTGGAGTTTTCCCCCAATGCCATTCAGCGTCGCCAATGGATGAAGCCGGCCCTGTTCGGTAACCTGGCCTTTTTCGTGATAGCCCAGGCGGCGTTCCTGCTGTTGGGTATTCAGGAGGCCTCTGCCGCTGCTGAAGCGGTCGCCGCCGTCGGGGGGCACAAGGACATTTCGGTCGGTATGGGGCTGGCGATTCTCGGCGCGGGACTCCCCACGGGATTGTCCACCATTGCCGCCGGCATCGCGGTTGGCCCGATTGGCTCCGCCTCCCTGGCCGCCCTGGCGGAAAAACCTGAGATGTTTGGCCGCACCCTGGTGTACCTGGGTTTGGCCGAGGGTATTGCCATCTACGGCCTGGTCATGAGCATCCTGTTGCTCGACCGCATCTAACGCGCCGGCAATGGTTGAAATTCCCAGCTACGGCCCGGCCCGGTTGTTATTCCTGGGCGACGCCACGCTCACCGATGGTTTTAGGCTGCTCGGTTTCGAGACGTGGGCGGATCCTTCCGTGGAACAGGTCTCGGCGCTGATCCGGGAACTCACCCTGAAACGGGAGACGGCCCTGGTGCTGATCGATCAGCACCTCGCCGAGGCCCGTATTCCGGCCCTGGAAAAGGTTCGCTCGGAGGGGGGGCGGCTACTGGTGATTGCCGTGCCGTCCCTGGACAATCCGGATCAATTTCACAGCGACATTGAAAAACAGGTACTGGCCTTGACCGGCCAACAAGGGGGAACGTCTTGAATCCCGTTGAAGCTCTCGAACGCGCCATTCTGGATCGCGCCGAACGTCTGGCCAAGGTCTATCGTGAGCGTGCGGAACGCAATCGTGATCGTATCTTGCGCGACGCCGCCGACCAGATTCGCTTGCGCGAAACCCAGGAACTGCAGCTGGCCAAGGATCGCGCCGAACGCGACTACCGCCGCCGGGTGCAATCCAGCGAATTGCAGATGCAAAGTGTCATGGATCACATGAGATGGGATCTGGTGGAAAAAGTCCGGGGACGCCTGGCGGAACGGATGACGGCCCTGATCCAGGACGAAGCGACCTATCTGCCACTACTCTCAGCCTATCTGCGCCACGCAGCCGGGCTCATGGATCCGCCCCATCTGCTGGTGGAGGTCAACGCAGCGGATCACCGCCGGCTTCTACCTCAATGGGATACCTTTGCCAAAGAGGCCGCCCCGGACAAGACCGTGACACTCTCCGGCGATCCCCTGGCGACGCTGGGGGGCATGCGGATCTACAGCGATGATCGCCGGATCCGGGTAGATCACACCTTCGAGGGCCGCATGGAGCGTCTCAAGACACCCATCCACCGGATCATCGTCGAACGGCTGATTCCCAGCACGGTCGATGGTGGCGCGCTGTTCAAGGGCTAGAATTTTATGAGCGAACCACGCAAAACCGGTCTGATCCGGGATATCAACGGCCCCATCGTCACCGTCGAGGTGCCCGGCATTCGCAGCGGCGAACAGGTGCGCATCGGCGAGATGGGTCTCTACGGCGAGGTCATTGCCCTCCAGGGAGCCCAGGCTCTGGTGCAAACCTACGAAACCACCGAGGGAGTCCGCCCCGGCGAACCTGCCGTCAGTCTGGGTTGGCCGCTCTCGGTAGAGCTTGGGCCAGGCCTCATGGGACAGATCTTCGACGGCGTACAACGGCCCCTGACGGTCTTGTATGCCCAGACCGGCGATCATATCGCTCGCGGTGTGAACGTCCCCGCCCTGGATCATGCCAAACTCTGGCATTTTCAGCCTGCCGGTCTCACGGTGGGCGGTGTGCTGGCCGGTGGCACGTCACTCGGCACCGTTCAGGAAACCCCGGCGGTGCTTCACCACATCCTGGTGCCGCCCGGTCAGGGTGGGAGTCTGGTGTCACTCGCCGGGGAAGGCGAGTACCACCTGGACAATCCGATTGCCCAGGTCAAGGGTACCGATGGTCAGATCCGGACGCTCACCCTCTCCCATCGCTGGCCAGTGCGTCGGCCCCGGCCCTATCTGCGCCGCAACGACGCGGTGGCACCGCTGATTACCGGACAACGCATCCTCGACAGCTTTTTTCCGCTGATGAAGGGTGGCAAGGCGGCGGTTCCCGGCCCCTTTGGCTGTGGCAAGACCGTAGTCCAACAACAGGTTGCCCGCTGGTCTAATGCCGACATCGTGATCTATGTCGGCTGTGGCGAGCGCGGCAACGAGTTGGTGGACGTGCTGGAGAGTTTCCCCAAACTCACCGACCCGCACACCGGCCGCAACATGATGGAACGCACCCTGTTGGTGGCCAACACCTCCAACATGCCGGTGGTGGCCCGCGAGGCCTCGATCTACGTCGGCCTCACCCTGTCCGAGTATTACCGCGACATGGGGTATGACGTGGTGATGCTGGCCGACTCCACCAGCCGCTGGGCCGAGGCGCTCCGCGAGGTCTCCGGCCGTCTCGGGCAAATGCCGGTGGAAGAAGGTTATCCCGCCTACATGGCCTCGCGGTTGGCGGCCCTCTACGAACGCGCCGGACGGGTCGATACCCCAGTCGGCAAGCCAGGCTCGGTGACCCTGATCGGCGCGGTATCCCCGCCCGGTGGGGATTTTTCCGAGCCGGTCACCAGCCACACCAAGGAGATTATTGATACTTTCTGGGCACTCTCCAAGGAACTGGCGGATGCCCGTCATTATCCGGCCGTCGACTGGGTCGGGAGCTTTTCCAGCCATGTTGGCCCCGCCGCCAAATGGTGGGCGGAACAGGTGGATCCCCGCTGGGAACACCGCCGCGCTGAGGCCTTGGGGTTGCTGGCCCGGGACACTGAGCTGTCGCGAATCGTCAACCTGGTGGGGCCGGAGGCTCTGTCGTCGGCTCAACGCTGGGTGTTGGAGGCCGCCACACTCGTCAAGGAGATGGTTCTGCAACAGAGCGCCCTCGACCCGATTGATACCTTTGCCTCGCCAGAAAAACAGTTCGCGCTGCTCGACATCGCCATGACTCTCTACGAAAAAGGCGCGGAGCTGATCGAACTCGGCGTCCCGGTGCAGGAGGTTCGGAGCCTTGAGGTTCTGTCCCAGGCCCGGCGCCTCAAGTCGCGCTTCGATAACCGGCAAATGGCGGGTATCCAGGCCTTCCGGGAAGACGTCAATCTCAGCTTCGATACCGTCCGTCTGGAATATGTCAAGCATCATGAGCAGCAGGAGAAGGCCGCATGAGCGCCAAAGAGTATCGCACCACCCATGCGGCCCGGGGGGGGCTGTTGACCGTGCGCGGCGCTCCGGGTGTCGCCTTCGGTGATCGGGTGCAGATCCTGGATCACCGTGGCGAGCGCCGTAATGGCCTGGTCATTCGCTGTTCCGATCAGGAAGTAATGATTCAGGTCTACGAGGGCATCGACGATCTGGATCTCGAGGACACCTGGGTACGCTTCCTGGATGAACCCTTGCGTTTCGCCCTGTCCCCCGAGATTCTCGGGCGGGTCTTCAACGGTATCGGCGAACCCAAGGACGGTCGTCCACCCGTTGTGTCCGGCCTCCGGCGGCCGATTTCCGGTGCCCCGATCAATCCGGCGGCCCGCACCTATCCCCGCGAGTTCATCCAGACCGGCATCTCGACCATTGATGGACTGAACTCGTTAGTCCGTGGCCAAAAACTGCCGATCTTCTCCGGCTCCGGTCTCCCTCACAACCGCCTGGCCGCCCAGATCGTGCGTCAGGCCAAGTTGGTGGATCAGGATACCCCCTTCTCAGTGGTCTTCGCGGCCATGGGGGTATCTTATTCCGACGCCCGTTTTTTTGAAGAAGAATTCGCCGCTTCCGGGGTCTTGGGCAATGTGGTGATGTTCATCAACCTGGCCGACGACCCGCCCCAGGAGCGTCTGTCCCTGCCCCGGGTGGCGCTGACCGCCGCCGAGTATCTGGCCTTCGATCTTGATCGCCATGTCCTGGTGGTGATGACCGACATGACCCACTATGCCGAGGCGCTCCGCGAAGTCGCCACCGCCAAGGGGGATGTCCCGGCCCGCAAGGGCTATCCGGGTTATCTCTACTCGGATCTCGCGGAGATTTACGAACGCTGCGGCCGCATCCACGAGCGTCACGGCTCCATCACCCTGGTGCCGGTCTTGAGCATGCCCTCGGACGACATCACCCACCCCATCCCGGATCTCACCGGCTATATCACCGAGGGCCAGATCGTGCTGTCCCGGGAGTTGCACGGCCAGGGGGTCTATCCGCCGATCCACATCTCGCCGTCACTGTCGCGCCTGATGAAAGATGGGGTGGGCAAGGACTTTACCCGCGAAGATCACCCGCGAGTGGCCGCCCAGCTCTATGCGCTGTACGCCCGTGCCCAGGAGACGCGCAACCTGGCCTCGATCATCGGTGCCGAAGAGTTGTCCGAGCGGGATCGGCGCTACCTGGAGTTTTCCGACGCCTTCGACAAGCGTTTTGTCAGTCAGGGCGAAGACGAGGAACGCAGCATCGTCGAAACGCTGAATATTGCCTGGGAACTCTTGTCGATGTTTACCGCCGATCAACTCATCCGGGTCAGCGAAACCGACATCGCCAAATACCACCATCCAAGCACTCAGGAGTAGGTTCGTGGCCAGTCTCATCAAGGTAGCCCCGACCAAGAGCAACCTGCTGAAACTTAAGCGGCAGGCCAACTTCCTCGAGGAGGGGCATACCCTTCTGGAGCGCAAGCGGGAGCTGCTCACCCGCCTGGTCTATGAGCGTCTGGGCGAATACCGGCGGCTGCGCGCCGAAACCCACACCGCGCTCAAGGAGGCCTATCGCTGGCTGGCCATGGCACAGTTGCGCATGGGCAGCCGGGCCATTCACCAGGTGGCGCTGGCCATGAAACCCGCCATTCGCGTCTCGATCTTGCCCCGCCGTAGCCTGGGCGTGCAATACCCCGCAGTGACCATCGAACGCCTGCCGATTCAACCGATTGGCCTGATGGATACCGATGTCAGTCTCGATAGCGCTCACCAGGCCTTGGCCGAGGCGGTTTACCAGCTGGCCAGGCTGGCCGAAGCCGAGGCCGCCTTGGGTCGTCTGATTGCCGAGCAACGCAAAACCCAAAAGCGCGTCAACGCATTAAAATACAACGTCATCCCCCGCTACCACGCGACCATTCGCAACATCCGTGCGGCCCTCGAAGAAGAGGAACGCAACACGCTCTTCCAAATCAAGGTGCTGCGGGAGCAGCGGGTCGAGGCCTAGACCCACGCACAGCCGCTACCACATCAGGTCGTCGGGTACGACATAGGCCGAGTACATCGCATCTTCCGGCTCGCCGGCCTTGGGTTCGCCAGACCCCGCTACCCGGCACCGCGCATCCCTCTGGTGGATCTTCTCCGCGATAGCCGTGGGAACGACCTCGTAGCGTTCGCCCATCCGGACAAGGCTTAAACTTCCCCGCATCAGCGCATCACGCATCGGAGCCGTGACGTACAGACGTTTGATAAGAGAACCATCCAGGAACTGATAGGCCAGTTCGGCACCGTCCCGAGGCACACGGTGGGCGGCCACCAGTTGATGGATCTCTGCCACTAACGCTCGGCGCTGCATGGACTCCTGACGCTTCTGGTTCAGGGCACGATCCTTCTCGACCTTGGCCGCAGCCGCCTGCTCCAGCTCGCGTCGGTGAGCCG
>JBAXSA010000084.1:0-10053 GCA_037130945.1 Pseudomonadota bacterium
TTATTTCACCGTTGGCGATGCTTGAATAAAATCTAATAAGATGAGGATTCGTGTCGCAAAGGATTGCATTTTGCTGCGTAACGTTAAATGCAACGACTCCGGTTCCAACAAATGGCTCAATCCATGTGCCAGAAAAATCTTTTGGAATGATGCTGTTAATCCAAGGTACGAGCTTGGTTTTTATACCCTGGGATTTTATTGGAGGTATATTGACTTTAATGGTCACTATTTGTTCCTTTTTTCCACAACTAACGAGACGTCCCCTTTTCTATCGAATAGGTTTTTCTGGTGCCCATCAAACGCAACCCTCCGCCTGTTTGCGGAGGGCGCGGAGATCGAGAATGCGGATGTCGGCAGCCTGCACGCTAATGATGCCCGCCTCGCTCATCCCCTTGATGATGCGTGAAAAGGTTTCGGGTTTAACGGACAATCGGGAGGCCACGACCCCCTTGGGAATGCTTAAATGAAAACTCTGACCCTCGTTTTCCGCCAGCTTGAAGAGATAACCGGCTACCCGCCGGGTGGCGCTTTGCAGGCTGAGTTCGTCGATTTCGTGGATCATTTCGTGCAAACGCTGACTCATGAGTCCCATCAACAGAAAACAGGTGTCAGTGGATTCCCGCAACATGGCCTTAAAATCCACTGCGTCCAGGCTGATGAGTCTGACCTCGTTCAGCGCCATCGCCCCGACCGGGTAATTGGGCCGGTCGAGAAACATCAGCGCCTCGGCGAATAGCCGGGCGGCCCCGACGATCTCGATAATTTTTTCATGGCCATCCGGAGAGAGGCGGAAGAGTTTGATGTGACCCTGGATGACCAGAAAGAAACGATCAGCCGGATCGCCTTGCGAGAAGAGGGTGGCGCCTTCGTGTAACGACAGCTTCCGGGCCCGTCGGTGAATTCTTTCCAGCAGCGGAGCGGGCAGCCGTTTGAGAAGAAAGCAGTTGTGTAGCTCATCAATCATGCGGAAAAGCCTGAGGGAAGGGTGATAATTCGATTCGAAGTATACACGTCCAAGTGTCTCCAATAGAACTCAGCGGGCACCCACCTCAGCAGAGGTGAACGAAAAAACCTCACCGCGCCGCGCCACGCGCAGCCCTGAAGCGGTGATCTGCCGGGCGGCCTCGGGACTTTCATAATGATAGGCGATCAGCCGGCGCTGTTGGTCAGGACAATAGCTGGCGAGAATCTCCACAACCCCCGAATGAGAAGGATTTCCAATGGCGGCGACATCATGAAAAATGGCCTCGTCCCGGGGAGCAAAACGCGCCACCTGGCCCGGAATGGGGCGGGTGTCGCCACTGTAGAAAAACATCCCCGGCAAACTCAACCCAAACGCCGATAGAAATTGGTGATGACAGCCGGGAAACACCTGAAAATCCAGACCCTGGTGACAGAAACCATCGCTCACCGGGATCAGCCGGAAGGCGTCCCAAAAATTGGCCCCACCTTCCGCCAGCATCCCAGGGTAGGTCGCGAATCGTTGGTGAATCAGGGTCACCAGCCAGACCGGCAGGAACAGACGAACCCTGTCGCGCAGCGCCGGATCCAGATAGGCCCGGAAAAACAGGTTTTCCAAGCCCCCGGTGTGATCGAGATGGGCATGGGTGAGAAACAGGGCGGTGGGCATACCGCCATACTGGGCCTCAAAGGCGGACAGGGTATCCCAGCCGCAATCAATCAGCAGCAAGGGCTCTCCGTCCCGTTCCAGAACCGCTGCGGCGCAGCCCAATGCTGGCGAGGCTCCCGCATTGCCGACACCCAGAAAACGGAGCGCGAGATCCCCCATGTCGGCCTAAAGACGGGATTTTTGCGTCATTTGCGCCAACATGTGCCGGTAGTGGGCCAGCCGTTGGGGATGAACCGTCCCTTCCGCGACGGCGGCCTTCAGGGCGCAACCTGGTTCCTCACCGTGACGGCAGTCATTGAAACGGCACAGACCAAAAACCGCAGCCAATTCCGGAAACCCCCGGATGAGATCCCCGGCCTTGAGGATCGGCCCTTGAAACCCCCGGACGCCCGGCGAGTCAATCAAGGCACCGCCACACGGCAACCGATAGTGGGTCGCCGCCGAGGTGGTATGACAACCGAGACCGGTGGCCGTGGAGAGTGCCCCGATTTGCACCATTAAATCGGGAAGCAGGGCCTTGACCAGGGAGGATTTTCCCACCCCGGATTGACCCACCAGAATCGCTGTGCGGGCGGTGAGAAAGGGCGTCAACGTTGCCAGTCCATGGGGGGGGTGGCTGCTCGCGGTGCATAGGGCATAGCCAAGCCGCTGGTAATGGGCAAACTGGGCCAGGAAGTCTTCCCACGCGAGGCCTTTCAGGATATCGGCCTTATTGATGACGAGGAGTGGATCCAGCCCCAACACGGCGGCGGCTACCAGGTATTGATCCAGCAAATAGAAATTGGGCGCGGGCTCGGGGGCCAACACCACGGCCAGGCAGTCGACATTAGCGACCAAAGGTTTTTCGCGGCCACCATAATCGGGACGAACCAGGAGGGTACGGCGCGGGAGAATCGCACTGACGACACCCCGCCCCTCTTCCGTGGGATACCACACAACTTGGTCGCCACAGACCGGATGCCCCAGGTTTTGGCGCAGATCGCAGGGCACTAGACAATGGTTGGCATCGCGGACTACCAGACTGGCACCGTGACGCACCACCACGGTGCCAGTCTGTCCGGTGCCGGAATCATTCCCGTCATTCCCGGAGGGCGACCCCCCGGGGTCTGACAGACGTTGACGATGACCTTCCTGAAGTCGGGTGACCCGTGCCTGCTGGCGATGGGTCAGGCGGCGGCCCATGGTGTTCCGTGGCTACTGAAAATGGTAATACTGCCGTTAAAAAACTAAGAAGTACCGACGTTGGTGAGGAGATGGCGAATTCGTATCGCGGCAGGGGGGTGGCTGTCATGGCAGACGGAATACAGCGGATCGGGCGTCAAGGTGCTGGCATTGTCTCGATATAGACGCACCAATGCCTGGATGAGGGCATGAGGGTCACTGTGGCGGGCTGCAAAGGTGTCGGCTTGAAACTCCTGGCGGCGGCTCCAATAGGCCAGAAGCGGCTGCAACCAGAGGGTCAGAACCGGAACAATAATGAGAAAGAGCGCTACCGCCAGCGCATCCGAGGCCCGCGAGACTCCCAGGGCGGTGAAGAACCAGGGTTGTGTCATGCTCCATCCCAGCAATGCCAGGCTCGCCAGCGAGCCTAGGGCAATGCCGAACAAGCGGCGCTGGATATGGCGATGATGAAAATGTCCCAGCTCATGCGCCAGCACGGCTTCCAGTTCGGCCGGGGCCAGGGCCGACATCAGGGTGTCGAAAAATACGATCCGCTTGGCCCGGCCCAATCCCGTGAAATAGGCGTTACCATGTCCAGAGCGCCGGGAGCCATCCATCACAAAGATCCCCCGGCTGGCGAATCCGCAGCGTTCAAGCAAGGCCTCGATACGCTGGCGCAATTCGCCCGCCGGCAAGGGTTCGAAGCGATTGAAGAGCGGTGCGATGACCGTGGGAAACAGCCAGGACATCAACAACGTAAAAAACATCCACAGACCCCAGGCGGCCAGCCACCAGAAGGTTCCGGTGCTGGCCATCAGCCACAATAATGCGGCCATCAGGGGCAGCATGAGCAACAAGAATACGGCCAGCTCAAGGAGCAGGTCGGTGAGAAAACGGACGGGGGTGGTACGGTTGAAGCCAAATCGCGCCTCGACGCCAAAAGTCCGCCACAGACCGAGGGGCAGATCGGCCAAACCACTCACGAGTGTCAGGGATGTCAGAAGGCCGAGACCGGCGACAAGCGGTGAGAATGCCTCCACAGGCCAGAGGCGATCTAGCCTGTCCAGGCCCCCGCCCAGCGTCCAGAAAAGGATCATAACGGCTTCCAGCACCACTCCCACTGCTGCAGGCCACAACTTGGCGCGGGTGTAGTCGGCGGCCTTGCGATGCTCATCCGGGGTCACCTGTAGGGCGAAGGCCTCTGGCACCACTTCACGATGGGCACCGACATGCTGGAACTGGCGCCATAGGAGCCAAGCCTGAAAAACCATTCCCAACCCCAACAGGATCAGGAAGGTCAGTGTGAGAGGATGCGTAAAAACCATGACGCGTAGCATACAGGTTGCCACCGCCCTCTGCTAGAATCCCCTTCACTACCAGCCTCCCTCCCAAGAGGAGGGCGTTCTCGAATTTTTATGATGGAGGGTTTTCGCCGTGGCGGTGGATGAACAGAATTTGATCTGGATCGATCTCGAAATGACAGGGCTGGAGCCTCAAGGCGACTACATCATTGAGATCGCCACCCTGATCACCGATACCCAACTCCAGGTGTTGGCCGAGGGACCGGTGCTGGCGATCCATCAAACCGACGCCGTGCTAGCGGCCATGGACGATTGGAATACCCAGCACCATGGCGCATCCGGACTGACGCAGCGGGTTCGCGAAAGCCGCGTCAGCGAACAGGAGGCCGAACAATGGACTCTGGATTTTTTGTCCCAGTACGTGCCCGCCGGTGCTTCACCCATGTGTGGTAACAGCATCTGTCAGGATCGCCGCTTTCTGGCCCGCTGGATGCCGCGCCTCGAGGCATTTTTTCATTACCGGAGTCTGGATGTGAGTACCCTCAAGATTCTCGCCCAGCGCTGGGCACCCGGGCTGATAGATCAGCTTAAAAAGGAATCCCGGCACCTCGCCCTGGAAGATATCCGGGAGTCGGTCGCGGAGATGATTTTTTACCGGGAAACCTTGATCCGTCTGCCCTAACCGCATTCCCTCATCCCCGTTTTGTCCATTGTCAGGAGGTTTGTGTGCCTAACGTCGTTCTCTATACTACTGCGGTTTGTCCTTATTGCTTGCGTGCCAAACAGTTGTTAAAACGCAAGGGCGTCGATTACCAGGAAATTGCCATCGAAGGCAATCGCGAAGAAATGCGGCGGATGATCGAACGCAGCCATCGCAAAACCGTGCCGCAAATCTTCATCGACGACTACCATGTGGGGGGGTACGATGACCTGTCTGCCCTCGATGCCAGTGGAAAACTGGATCGGCTGTTGAATCAGCCAGCCGCTGCCACCCCTCTGGACTCCTTGGATGGCGACTGAACCCGGCGAGATGCGCCTCGACAAATGGTTGTGGGCGGCGCGTTTTTTCAAGACCCGTGAATTGGCCATCGAGGCCGTCAAGGGTGGCAAGGTTCACCTCAACGGTCAGCGCACGAAACCGGGCAAGACCCTCGTGCCCGGTGCGCATTTAGCTATTCATAAAGATACCCTGGCCTGGGATATCGAGGTATTGGTCTTATCCCGGCAGCGCCGCTCTGCCCGCGAGGCGGCCTTGATGTACCAGGAATCCCAGGAAAGCCAGACACGCCGCTTGCAATCTCTCGAAACGCAACGTCAAGAGCGCGCTCTGGGTGTGATCGAACCGGAGGGACGGCCCACCAAACGCAACCGTCGCGCCATCGAACGCCTGAAACAGGGCGAAGGTTGGTGAACGATCCGAGGTTTTTATAGAGGTCATCAGGTCAAAAAATTGTCATGGATCATGACCTGCTGCGTCAAACTTGCCGTGACCTTGAGGGACTGCCCTGTGAGTTCGAGCGGGCACTGCTCTCGGGGCATGCCTGCTGCACCCAATCTCAGCGCTTTTTGGTCGCGGAACGAGAGGGGTTGCAATGCCAGTCGGCCCACGCCCAGGCCGGTTGCCGGGCCTTTCTCGAAGCCCTCCGGGAGGCCGCTCGCTTCGCCCTGAAGGCGCGGAATTTACAGGGCACATTGGCCAATACCCAAAATCTCCGTCTGCAAATTGGAGGTTTGCGTGGTTTGCGTAGTTTGCGGGACACTTCGGCGGATCCCGGTGTGGATGTGGCACAACCTATTGAGGACATCTTTGCCTTGCTGGCTCAAACCCGTCGGCAGTGGGACGGCCTGGCAGACCTGCCTTACGGGAAACTTGTGCAGGCCATCGCAGCCTTCCAGCCCCGCCGGAAAACCCGAATCTAGCTATTGATCCTCTGCCCGCAGTTCCCGCTCAAGTAAGACCTGCAAGGATTGCTGGGGTGAGAGCCCCTCGACAATCACCCGATAGACCTGTTCACACAAAGGCATCTCGATACCAAGGCGCTGGGCCTTCCGGAAGACCTCCTGGGTGGTTTGGATGCCTTCCACCTCCTGACCAATCATCGCCTGGGCCTCCTGGGCGCTTTGACCAGAGGCCAGGGCCAATCCAAATCGGCGATTGCGGGACTGATTGTCCGTGCAGGTCAGAGCCAAATCGCCCAGGCCCGCCAACCCCATAAAGGTTTCACGTTTCCCTCCTAGCGCCGCGCCCAATCGCATGATCTCGGCCAAACCCCGGGTAATCAGGGCTGCCCGGGTGTTGGCACCGAGCATCAAGCCATCGGCAATACCCGCAGCAATGGCCAGGACGTTCTTGGTGGCTCCGCCGACTTCAACACCAATCAAATCATCGCTGAGATAGGCGCGAAAGCGGTTGGAATGCAGGTAACCCGCGACGCGCTGGGCATGCTGAGGGGTGGAGGCCGCTACCGTGATGGCGGTGGGCAGTCCCAAGGCCACCTCCCGCGCGAAGGTGGGCCCCGACAGCACCGACCAATCCCGGGGGCCGAGTACCTCCGAAGCCACCTCATGGAGCAGTTTTCCCGTATCGGGTTCAAACCCCTTGGTGGCCCAACTGATGTCCATTGAATCGTCAAGATGCGGGGCGCAAGCCGCGAGGGTAGCCCGAAAGGCATGACTGGGCACTGCCACGAGGATTTCGCGAACCCCCTCCAGGGCTTCGGCAAGCCGGGCTGTAGGCTGTAGCGTCGTGGGAAAAAAAACGCCCGGGAGGAACACCCGGTTCTCCCGCTCATTGACCAGAGCCGCCACCGCCTCGGGCAAGTGACCCCACAATCGGGTTACAAATCCATTGCGAGCCAGGAGAATGGCCAACGCCGTTCCCCAGGAGCCGGCTCCCAGAACGGCAATGGCATCTGGCGAAACCACCCGGGTCAGCGTGGCGGGACTTGGCCTGCGGGGGGAATCGGAGATTGTTCTGCCAAAGCCCGCTGCTGGGCAGCCTGGGCAAAGACCAGATCAAAGTTGACCGGTTGCAGCAGAAGTGGCGGAAAGGTGGCATCCGTGACGAGCCGGGCTATCAGCTCACGCACATAAGGGAACAGAACATTGGGACAGTAAGCACCGAGCATGGGCGCCAGTTCAGATTCGGGAAACCCGCGAATCCCGAAGATTCCACCCTGTTTGACCTCGGCCAGATAGGCGGTGCGCTCACCCAGCTTGGTGGTGGCCGTGACGGTGAGAATCACCTCATAGAGATCATTACCCAACAGCGTGGCCTCGCTGCCAAACCCTACCTGGGTCTCGGGCTGCCAGGCTTCCGTAAAGACTTGCGGTGCCAGTGGTGCCTCAAAGGACACATCCTTGACGTAAATCCGCTGGAGCATAAATTCCCTTTGCGGGGCGTCAGGGGTTTCTTGATTCGACATGATGATTCCTGAAGGTTACGAGTCTATGGGACAAATTTATTTGAACTTGCGAGTCAAAGGCAAGTTGGCGTTTTGCCAGGCCAGGATGCCGCCACGCAGATTATAAACCTGGGGAAATCCCGCCTTGCGAAGCGTCTGACAGGCATGGCTAGACTGGGCACCCGAGCGACAACTGACGATGATGGGCCGCTGCTTGTGTTTTTCCAGAATCCCCAACTGTTGCCCCAGCCCGTTGGCGGGGAGATTCATGGCTCCAATAATATGGCCCTTGGCAAAGTCCCCGGTTGTCCGGATATCCAGCATGAGGGCATCTTTCTGGTTAATGAGGACGGTCGCGCCCTGAGGATCCAGGGAACCTTTTTCCTCGACACCAAAAGCATAGGCCAGCAAACCACCATTCACCGCCAAGAGGGCAGTCAGTCCCCAATGACGAATAACAAAATCAACGATGTGTTCCATTCAGAAAAGCCCAACGGGTGCGCAAAAAAAACTACATGCGGGTGGTTTTTTAGAGTCCGCGACTACAAAAAACCGCCCGTATCATACCAATTAGTTCCAGGGTACGGGAATCGCTCACCCGGTAAAAAACCCGGTTGGAGTCCTTGCGGGCGGCCAGGATGCCTTTGTCTCTCAGAATAGCCAGATGCTGGGAGATATTGCTTTGGGAGGTTCCTACGCTGTCTACGATGTTCTGCACACTCATCTCCTGCTCGCCCAGTGTGCAGAGTATCTTCAGGCGAAGGGGGTGAGACATGGCCTTGAGGGAACGGGAAGCCCGATTGATGTCGTCATCGCCCTTCAAAAGCTCAGAATTGCCGTCGAAGGGATTGGCGAATTCCGAATCGGAACCCAGGAGTTCCAAATCCTGTTCAGACTCACGCGTCAGCCTGGATAATTGGGGAAGTGGCGAGGCGCAGAACATGCTGGCGTACTCCGTGGAAATCCTTAACAACGATCAGTAGTTCAGATGATACCTCGTCATGCCGGGATGAAGAAGGGGTATTTATCCATATTCCAATATTATAGTGTGATCATGATGACGCCTTGACTGGCCCACAGCCCAAGGCGTGTCATCCTGGGTTTTGGTCACTCTCCGGCCTTTTCCAGCCCTTGCGCGTGGCCCGGCGGCTCCATGCCCAGACATAATCCATGCCACTCCACAGAATGGCCGTGGTGGTGACCCAGATCAATGTTGTCAGCATCTCCTCCGTCAGCCAGGGCAGTGGCCCGGCGTGGGCCACTGTGGCCAAGACCAGGGTGATTTGCAGGAACGTGTTGAATTTGCTGATGCGGCTCGGTGTCGCACGCAGTTCTTCAATCCGGTAGTGATAAACCAGTGCGCCCCCCACAATCACCAAGTCCCTCAACACGGCCAGTACCACCAGCCAGGTGGGGAGCAATCCGATACCCCCCAAGACCAGTAAGGCACTGACCAACAAGACCTTGTCGGCAATGGGATCGAGCAATCCACCCAGGTGGCTTTGCCAGCCATGGTGTTTGGCCAGAAAACCGTCCAGGGCATCGCTCACCCCGGCAATGGCAAAACCGATCATGGCCCACCAGAATTGCCGTTCCAGGAGGGCATAGATCACCGGCAGGGTCAGAAAAATCCGGAACAGGCTAATGAGATTGGGAATATCCTTGGGACTCATGACTGTCATCGTATTGATGTGTTATCAGAGGGGAGCGCGTTGCAAACCCTCGAACACTCCCGGAGTCGCCGTGCCCAATCGGGTGCGAGCGTCCCCTGACGTAGCGACAGCCGTGGCCAGTTGCGGCGCTCGGCCACTTGGGCGAGGGTCTCGTCGGGATCCGTGACGACCGGATGGGTCACCTGTTCCAATAGTGGCAAATCGTTATGGGAATCGCTATAAAAATAGCTTCCGGCCCATGTCTCGCCGGTTTTCTCAAGCCAGGCCAGTACCCGAGTCACCTTGCCGGCCTGGAAACAGGGGACGCCCATCACCTTCCCGGTATAGGCACCGTCTCGCACTTCGGGTTCGGTGGCGATGAGGTGTGCCACTGCGTAGCGTTCGGCGATGGGGGCGGTGACAAAGGCATTGGTCGCCGTCACGATCACCGGGGTATCGCCCAGTGACCGATGCAGATCGATCAGAGCCTGGGCCGCCGGGAGCAGGAGGGGTTCGATGATCTCGCGCATAAAACGCTGGCGCAGGTTTTCAAGCTGTGCCCCTGGAATGTCTCGCAGTGGCCGCAAGGAAAAATTCAGGAATTCGTGAATGTCCAGACAGCCCTCCCGGTAGGCCCGGTAAAAGCGTTCATTCTCCCGTTCGTAGCGGATCCCGTCGACCAGACCCTGACGCACCAGGAACCCCCCCCACAGGTAATCAGAGTCGCCCGCCAACAGGGTATTATCGAGATCAAATAACGCCAGCGCCATGATACTTCCACTCTGAAAGGTTGACCCCAGGAACCCGGGAAGCGGTTGAAAGTACCTGGAAAGACCCCTATAAGCAATAATTGACATCCTCCCCGCCCTAAAGAGCGGGGATTCCTCCCGCGAGACGCTCATGCC
>JBAXSA010000085.1:0-10036 GCA_037130945.1 Pseudomonadota bacterium
CCCCACCGGTGTGGAACGTACTCATCACTGCGCCCTTATCATCCGTGACGGTGATTCGCCATTGGCGGCCACCTTCCGTGGGACAGTCCTCCCGCCGACACCATTCCAGAACCACGATGTCGTCACCCGGAGTCTGGTACCAGAACCAGTCTTGCTCTGATTGGAGCGCCCACATGTTAAGGTAATCACCAACTATCTTGGTGTTCAACATGCCGTACACGGTCTTGCCACTGGTGAGCGCATTGGATTGAGCTGCGGTATCGTTGGGTTCCACCTCGACATCGGTAAAGTTAACGTCGATGGGGGGGGCTTCAATGTCCGAGGGCTCGATGTGAACAGCCAAGTTATAGGGGTAGTAAAGGGCAATATTCATCTCGGGGCAGGAGGTCACCCCACTGCCCGTCGTGCCATTATTGGCACCACCAGCACCCCCAGCACCACCGTTGGCACCAGCGTTCGTGCTAGTGCCCGTACCCGTGCCCGTGCCGTTGCCGAGATTGGCACCCGTGCCATCCGTGCAGGTCTCGGGTTCCACTACGATGTATTGGGTGCCCGTGTGGGCGAGGAACACCGGATATTTGATCTCGCGGCTTTCATCGATCGTGGCGGTGGCGGGGTCATTCTGCATGAAGGCGGTATGGAATTGAGCCAGAACATTCCCAGCGGCGTCCCGCACCGAAATGATCCAACCACCCACATTTTGCCCAGTAGGCCGCTGGGGGATGGTGAAATTGATGGTCACCATCTCATTGGGCTGGTAGGTGGTGATGTAAAACCAGTCCTGATCGGCGCGACTCATGGATTGCCCCCAATACTTGATATCGGGAACCAGCGGATTGGCCGACACCATGTCGTCGTTGGGCTCGGTCTCGCCGTAGCGGGCGCTGGTCATGGTCGCGGCTAGGGTAATGCCGCAGTCCTTGGGGCTCCCCTTGCAGACATTCTTGCCGTCCCCTACCCCGACGTCATAACCATCCTTATAGTGCTGGTCGAACTGGGCCTGGGAATAATATTTTGTCAGCCCCGGAACGGGAACAATATCGGCACCCGCGACACCGGACAGCAGTCCCGCCACAATTCCACCCACAAAGGGCACGATGCGTTTTTTCATCATCACTCCTAACTGAGATCGCTCAAGCCAACACCTGACCAGGGAATATCCCGGACAGGGTTCACGCCATACTCTAAATCTTGGCAGGCCCGGACAGAAATATCAAGAAAGACTTTATGAAATCGCTTTATCCGATTGTTATTGAAAGGGAAGGTGACATGGATAAATAGGTGGAGGATGGGCTTCCCAATCTTCCCCGGCCAGCATATCCTCCCGTTCCAGGGTGCCGTCGGCGCGTGTGATGCGACGGCACACAACGCCATCGAGCAAAACCTCGAAGGTTGTCTTGCGCGTCCAGCGGGGAACATTCGCGTCCAAGGTCTGGCATTCCTCGAGGTAGGTTTTTAGAAGATTTTTAGCCCGGCTCATGATCGAAATCTCCCTCCAATAAATCCAGACATGTCTGGCCGGGGGGATTGACCATAACCGGCCTTGCATATCGGCGGCGAGTTGCCAACAATGGCCTTTTTACCTGCCCGGTGAGCCCCATGCAAGACCTCGACGAGATCCTCTGGCACGCCGCTCTGATTGAGCGCCAATCGGTACCTTCCAAAATCATGGACGAACGCCACCAGGCCCTGCTCGCACGCGTTCGGGATCTATTGGCCTGTGCGGAGGAGCGGCAACGGACGTCTTTCGAGCAAATTCAAACACTGGTGGCGGGTTATCAGCGCTTATTGGACTTTACCACCGAATTGCTGCACATCGATCCGGTGACCGGCCTATTCAGCCGCCGCCAGTTGGATCGGCTGGCGGAACGGGAGCTGGTCAGGGCGCGGCGCTATTTGTGGGATTTGTCGATTCTACAGGTGGAACTGGACGATTTTGCCACCCTCCAGAACCAAGTGGATGGAACGACCCTCAACGCGATTCTCACCGGACTGGGTCAGCTCTGTTTGCAATCGGTTCGGGATATGGACATGGTGGGATATCTCTCACCCGGGGTATTTTTAATGGTGTTGCCGGAAACCGCGCCGTCTCAGGCGATTCCAGTGGCCCAGCGTGTCCAGCTTGGTATGGACAAGGTGTGTTCGGAGGCGGGTGAAAACGCTCCCTCGTTGGGCCTTAACGTCAACATCGGCATTGCCGGCCTGATTGCCAGCACCGCCGGTTGGGGGGGCTTGTGCCGCGACGTGCGGCAGGCGGTGACCTTTGCGCGTGAACAGGGTGGCGGCCGCACGGCAATGTACCGCGCCCACGAAGGGCTGGCGGTTCTGATTTGAAAGCCAGGGTGGCGGCGTGGGTTCTGGCTTGCGCGTTCCTGCCCTGGTGTGCGGCAACGGCACTTGCCGATGGGGTGCCGCGCCCGGAGACCGAGCGTTGGGTGCAGTGGCCAGGGATCGACGGGCGTCTGCATCGCTCCCGGATAGCGGCCGCCAATCACATGGAAACCTTTGGTTTTATCGAAAAATCCATGGGGTTGGATCGGCAGCGTCTGACGGCGCTGGCGGCAAAACAGTTACGCATCGAATTCGCGCCTTTCCTGGACACCCTGCCGGTTCGCCTATCGGCCTTTTTCAGCCAGATGTTTAGCTATAGTGGCGTCTCCGCCCTGTTACAGTCCGCCTTCTCGGTAGCCAATACTGCGGTATCGAATGCCTCCCCGGAGATTGACCGGATGGCTCTGTTGTCCGAGGTGGAGAATCGCCTGGTGCAAAGTCTGGCCCGTGATTACCAATCGACAATGCTCGATCCCACGGAGAGCCTGCCCAGACTCCGCATGGCCAGTCAGAAGGTTTTTGCGGGTCTGCGGCGCGATCTTTTGCACGTTTGCGGGGTTTATGACCAGGCATTTCATGAAATGATCCTGAAGAGCCACGGCCTGTTGGAAACCTTTGACAACGAATCCCTGTGGCGATCCAATCCCTTGTGGCGGGCCGAGTCTGCAACCTTTCAGTCGCTGTGTGGTAGTCTGCGCCGGGCCGATGGGGCCAGTTATGAGATCGCCCAAAAGGTACTGGAAAGCCTTGGCGAACTGGATGACGAGACCCAGGCGGTGCTACGATCCATCGTCCGGCCCCTCGCGGAGTCTGTGGTGGATCTGGTCTTGACCACCCAGCGCCGTGCCACGGCCATGAACCATTGGGGTGTGCCCATGATCCTGGCCCACTGGTCGGCCAAGGCAATCGGCTTTCTGGGGGGGGGGTGGGGTCTCACCAGTCAATGGTGGGAACGCTTGGAGGGTGTGTGTGGGCGGCTGCGCCTTGAACCGGTGTTGTACAAAGCCTTGCGCGCCGCCGAGGCCCGAACCTGGGAGCAGCTCAAGGACATGACGGATGACTTCGTAGCGGCCGAAATAGCCAGCATGACGCTGGCCTTGCAGGCCCGCCAATACAAGGGGGAGCAACGGCCTTGATGCAGGACATGCAGATCAGGCTCCAGCGCCTGATGAGCGGAGTGATCAGCCTTCTGTTGCTATTTGGCTCACTGACCGCTGGGCTTGCGGTAATCCCCCTGCCGCGCCTCGAAATACCCCTGGCGACTTACACCCTGACCCAGGAGGTCGTCATACACCGCATTGAGGCACCGATTTTCATCCTCGGCGATGGGTTGTTCCCGCAGCAGTGCGGCAAGGCCCGCCGGGCCGGATTCCATCAGGTTCAGATTTTTCCCTACGCCAACGCCGAGTGCCATCAGTCGGTGATTGGCCGGCGGGCGCGGTTACTGGACGCGGATCTGCGGGTGCCCTGGGCCCTGGTACCGCCGGATGATCGCCGGGAACTCCAGGATCTGAGTACCCGCGCCATGGAACGGGTTCGCACTTCGGTGATTCAGGGTGTGCGCTCGCCCTTTTTCAACGAGGAGTACGCCCCGGTTCTGGCCGAGATTCTGCACGGCGCGATTCGCATCGCCTGGCGGGCACCTGCGGTGCGCGAGGCGACCTCTCAAGCCTTTGGTGCGGTTCAGCAGGAATCTCTCAATACCCTCGCTGAAAACCTCTCGCCATTGCTGTCCGCCAAGGCCGAACAAGGTCTGTGGCGGGGCTTGGCGGGATATACCCTGAACCTCTTCAGCCGCGAACATCACCAAAATAGCCAGTTGGCCGAACTGGCTCAGGATGTTCTCCGCGATCCTCAGGTTCAAGCTCGTTTGGTCGAGGCCCTGCCCGCCATCCTGGGAACCGAAGAGGCGGTGAGGGCGGTGCCCGTCATCGCCGCCGAGCTGGGCCGATCCTTGCTGGAAGATCCCCGCTTCGTGCCGCTGATGGCGCGGGTCGTCTCGGATCCCCGGTTCCTGCCCCTGGAACCCACGATGCCCGGGGAACGCTTATTGACCGTGGTGCCGCAACGGCTGATGCGGTTGCGCCAGCGGCGTGATCACAATCCCCTGGTAGCCCATGTCTTGCGCAATCTGATTAGTGGCGAACGGGGGTATCTGGTGCTGTTCCTCACGCCTGAACAGGAATCCCTGCTGATGGCCAACGATCTGCCCAATGGTGTCATCCTGGTAAGGGGTAAACCATGAGTCGCAAGCCTGTCCTCGTGGTTGAGGATCTCTCGATGATCACCCCATCGGGCAAGGTCTTGGTGGAACACGCCCATTTGTCCATTGGACGGGCCGAGGTGGTGTTGCTGGTGGGGCCTTCCGGCAGTGGCAAGTCCAGCATTGTCCACCTCTTGAGCGGTCTCCTGGGAGATGATGGCGCACCCTGGATGGTCTGCGGCACCATGCACCACCAAGGCCGCGATTACGATTTGTCCCTGGAACGCTGCAATGTGGGTGCCCTGGTTTTCCAGGGGTATGCCCTGTTCGACGATCTCACGGTGCTTGAAAACCTGCGCATTGCCCTCGACCATGCCGATCATCCCGACCTGGCCTTGGCCGGACTCACCGCCTCGCTGTTGCAGGACATCGATCCGCGGCAAACCGTGGCTTCGTCAAGCGGGGGTCAGCGCCAGCGCATCGCCATTGCGCGTACCCTGTTGGCCAACCGTCCCTTGCTGTTATTCGACGAACCCAACTCCGGTCTGGATCCCTTCGCCGCGCAACGGCTGGCCAGCCTGATTCGCGACCTGTGCCGACGCATGGATCGCCCGGCCTTGATCGTCGCCCATCATGTCGACGACCTGTTGCCACTGGCCGATGCCGTCTATTTACTGGACACCCACCGCCGCACCTTGCGATCCCTGCCACCTGATCGCCAAGCGGTGGAAGCGGCGCTGCTGGCCCTGGGGAGTCCAGAGGCGGGAGCCTCCGGGGTGACCCGCTTTGGTGTGCCCTGGCGTCAGGGGCTGTCTGATTCGCGTCCGCCCTTCCAGTGGTTTTTCCGTTACCTCCATGAGTATTTCTGGATTCTCCTGGCCTCACCGCTGATGCTGATTTACATCTTCAGTGGCGCGGCCATCGTCGGCTTTGTGACCATGTGGTTTGGCTTTAATTACGATTTACTGGGCGATGTCGTGCGTTCCTTTGTCCATGATGAATCGCTGATGGGACTGGGGTTCATCGAGGCCAACGTGATCATGCCCCTGATTTTGTCCGTGATGCTGGTGGCCCGCAACAATGCCATCATCACGGCCGATCTTGGCAACCGGGTACTTTCCGCCCAGTTCCGGGCCATGCGTAACCTGCGTATTCCGGGCCGCCGTTACCTGACCTGGGCCATCCTCATCAATATGATTGCGGGATCCCTGATTTTGGTGACGGCTTCCATGGCGATTGCGGCGTGGAGTTCCTACCTAACATGGCAGATCCTGTTTCCCGGTCAACCCTTTGAATTATGGCAGGAAAATTTTTTCGGTGCCTTTTACCGCCCCAATCAGGGTTGGGTACGCACTCTGGGTTGGATCTCGCTGAAGGTGTTAACCAGCTCTGCTGCGGCCGCCGGAGTGGCGATCCGTATCGGGCTGTCCGCCAAGGACTCCGTGATTGCGGTGAACTATGCCATTGCCCGTTCGATTGTTGTGGGAGTGACCCTGACGCTGATGATTCACGCCTTCATCACGGTGCTACAGTTTTAGGCTAGTTTAGGCTAGTTTAGGCTAGGCGGGGGGGTGGCTGCGCTCGGCCTCCATGATCTGTTCGAGCCGTTCCTTGAGATGATACAACGAGCGATTGTCGAACAGGCTCATCAACAGGGCGTTATCCGCCATCATGTCGTGAAGATGATTGCCACTCTCCATGGGGGCACCGGGATAGCTAAAGCGGACGTAGTGGAACAAAAACCCATGCTTCTCGAACTCGATAGCCGAGATGTCGCTGACCTTGATGGTCTGATGGGCATGCCCCCCGTGTAGGCCCAACAAACCCACGCAGAAGCCAAAAAACCCGCCCTTGACGAGATGGAGGGTGTTGCCATGTAGCGCCAGATGGCCCCCGGTTCCCTTCGCGACAAGCGCCTCATGGTGGCCGTGTTCGTCATGCCCATGGCCGGCGTGGCCATCATGATCCGCGTGCCCATGCGCGTGCCCATGCGGTGGTTTTGCATCATACCCATGACTGATGTCGTGAATTTCGTCGCTCATCCGCTCGACGAGTGGTACGTTCGGAATTTCACGACGCCAGTTAAACCAACCGATTAAACCGCCTCCGTGGGTCTTCTCGTCGATGATCTTCTTGTTATGATCCTCGGCATGATCCTGACCATGGCCGTGATCTCCGGCATGATCCTGATCATGGCCGTGATCCCCGGTATGATCCTGACCATGACCGTGATCCTCGGCATGATTCTGGCCGTGTCCGTGATCTTTGGTATGATCCTGACCATGGCCGTGATCCCCGGCATGATTCTGGCCGTGTCCGTGATCTTTGGTATGATCCTGAACCTTGTCGTGTTTGTCGTGTACTTTATCCATGCTCGCCGCCCTTTCGGAAAAGCCCGTGTAAGACCCATTTTGTCATGATTGTAGCGCCTCCGTCGTCATTGACCCTTATCCCGCGATGGCCGCGAACACCGCCGGCAAGCGCTCGGGGAGACGCTCCACCTGATCGACGATGGCATAGCGGTTTTCCCCAAAGATCCGCGCCACATACCGGTCAGCACTGGGATCAAGGGTGAGACAATAGGTGTAAATGCCACGCATGGCCAGGTCTTCCACGGCCTTTTTGGCATCCTGGCGAAGATATTGCGGATCGCGTTCGTCGATGTCCGCCGGTTCACCATCGGTGATCAGCAGCACCAGGCGCCGCTGTGCGGGCTGTTGCGAGAGATGCCAGCCGGCGTGACGGAGCGCCGCGCCCATCCGGGTCGATAGCCCTCCCCTCATACCGGCCAGGCGGGCCTTGGGGATGTCATCGTAGGATTGGCCGAAATCCTTGAAGCGGTAATACTGGACATCGTGACGTCCATCCGAAGCAAAACCGTGAACCGCGAAGGGGTCGCCGATGGCATCGATGGCCCAGGCCAAGAGCCCGGTAGATTCACGGGTGAGAGATAAAATCGAGGGGCTGTCGGGATCGTCTTTCCGCACCCGTTCGTTGGTCGATTCGGAGAGATCTAGCAGCAGCAGCACCGCCAGATCCCGCACATGGCGGGTGATGCGGATGTTGATGCGGGGATCCGGCATCACCCCGCGCCGAATGTCGATGAAAGCTCGCACCGCCGCGTTCAGGTCGATTTCGTCGCCGTCTTCGTGGCCCCGCTGGCGAACCACACCCTGGGGCTGCATGGCATCGATGAGACGCTTTAACCGGGCGGCAATCGGCCGGTATTTGTCGCGAATCGCGTCCATTGCCGCTGGATCGCCCTGGGGTTGGCGGCGTTCGATGACGGTCGTCCAGTCCGGACGGTGGAGTTGCACCTGATAATCCCATTCCGGGTAGAGATAAGGTGCCGAAACCGGCTCGCGGCCTTCGAGCTGGTTGATGGTGCAGGCTTCCTGATCGAGCCAGAAGGGGGTGCCCAGCACCCAGATCTCCTGGGCGTCGTCGCCCGCCAGTTCGCAATCAACCTCGTCCACCATCTCCATGACACTCACATATTTGCGCACCTGATTCCGGGAGGGCGGGAGAATGTCGGCACCGCCCTGGACATAGCGGTTTTCGTCGAAGGCCCAGATCCAGCGGTTGTCATCGCGATACGGAATGGGAAAATCCTCCAATACCCGCAAATTGGGCAAGGCCACCCGCCCAACCACCTGATTATAAAAATCCACGCCAAAATCCCAGGCCAGACGGGGATCCTCGGGACGCACCGCCAATTCCCGGCGAAAACCATCAGCCAGATTGTTGATGAAGGGTTCATCGTCATGGTAACCCTCGCCGAGCAGGGCTTGGGCCATACCCTGCATCAGGCCGATCACGGGATGAAGATCGCTGGGGGTATCGCTGGGTGTCAAGGGCGCTGCGAAGAATTGCCACCAGAGTTTCCGGAGTCCTGGAAACTGATGGATGGCCAGCGCCTCCACCCGGGCGTCCTCGAAGAGTTCGATAAACTTCCTGTGTACCGGGGTCAGTTGTTCGGCGCTGATGGCCTGATGGGTATAGATCAGATGCGCGGCGCAATGGGCGGCGGCGGCCCGGTAGAGTTCGATGCCCTTGATGCCGCGATAGTCGTCAAAGGCATCCGGCAGGTGCAAAAAATAGTCCTCGATAAAGGGCCGGTAACCCTTGCGGGTTTCGTAATCCCCGGCGGTCGGGCGCATAAAAAAAGGCCGGCCCCACAGCGCTCGCAGATAAAAATTGAGCTTGCGCTGGCTATCAACAAACAGGGTGCCGCGCCGTTCCTTCTGGAAAACCGCCTTGGAGGACTCGGTGGCCAGTCCAAAATAAGCCATCTGGCCATCCAGATCCCGGGCGTGGGCTTGCGCGCCCCACAGAGCCCAGCGGCGCAGTCCTCCCAGAGTCAGCTTGGACAGCAATTCGTCCAGCACCCCCATCATCGGCCGCAGACCTCGCGGAGATTTGCCAGCCAATTGGTGAATCAGGGCCATAAACTGGCGTACCAGATCGGCATCCCCCAAACGCCGGGCCGCCAGGGGAAGATTGGCAATCAAGAGGGCGATGACCGTGCCGGAAGTGTGAGAGGCGAGTCGCATCAGGCTGGCGACGAGATCCGGGAGGATATCCTCTCCGACTTCCTTGACGACCCGCGGCATCTCCTGGATATAGGTGAGTACGACATCCTGGCCGCGTCCCATGCCGCACATCGCCTTGACGCCCTGGAGGTAATTCTCGAGGCCGCGCGGCGACATCAGCCGGGCGGCCTCCTGACAAGAGGATTCCAGAGCCGCGCGATGATGGCTTTGGGTGTTGTCATCGAGACAGGTGAAGGCGTCTTTAAAATCGATGTTCATGGGGTGAATGCCTGTGGAGATTGACGATGCGCCAGCATCCGCCACACCAGCCGCGCACCCAGCAAAACCCCCAGGATTCCGGCGTAGAGAAGCGGCTGGCTAATATCTTGTTTGACGAGCCAAAAATAGTGCAACACCCCCAGCAGGCCGATGGCATAAACGGCACGGTGTAGCCGTTGCCAACGCCGGCCGCCGAGGCGGCGGATCATGGCATGGGTCGAGGTGATGGCCAGGGGAATCAACAGCAGAAATGCGGTAAATCCTGCGGTGATAAAGGGCCGCTTGACGAGATCACGGCCCATCGCCGGCCAGTCGAAGAATTGATCCAGCCCGACATAACTCGTGAGGTGCAGCAGGGCATAGAAAAACACAAACAATCCCAGAGTCCGGCGAAACTTCACCAGCCACGCCAGACCCGTCAGCCGGCGTAGCGGGGTCACGGCGAGGGTGATGAGCAGAAACCGCAAGGCCCAGTCGCCCAGAGTCCGGGGGGCGTCACCACCGATCCGGAGTGCGCCAGGGGAGGCTTTTTCATCATGAGCATCTGCTACCTTGTCATTCGTTGGGAGAGGTTTATTGAAAGACTATCCGGGCTCACAAAAACAAGGGACTCTGAACCCACAGCCGCAGCGGTGGCATCACCAGCATCTCGGCCATGACAATGGTGAGCGTCACCAGCATGGGGGAGAGA
>JBAXSA010000086.1:0-10031 GCA_037130945.1 Pseudomonadota bacterium
TTCCAGGGTGTTGCGCTGGATCTCCGCGATCCGATGGCAGGGGGCGGGGGGCTCGGTTGTGGGCATCATGGGGGATCCTGCATTGAGACTGGAGAGGATGTTGATTATAGCCCCTCGGAGCGCCGTGCCATGAGCCTTGTCCGTGGTGAGTGGAGAGTACAAAATATGACAACGGTTCTGATCCGTGAGCCTGTCGCCGGGTTTGGGGAGGGGTGGCCCATGGCGATAGCCGGCCTACTGGCCTTGTTATTGCACACGGCGTTTTTGCCATTGATTATGGGTATCAAAATACCCGAGAGGGTGCAGCCCCAGATCATCGAAACGTGGCTGCTACCCGCAGTCACCATGGCCCCAGAAGCCCTTGAATCTCCGAAACCCGCTCAGGTTACGCCGGTTCCGGCACGGGCAACGGCCATTGTCCAGGCACCCCCATCACCCTCCGAGTCGGTGGTTCACCCTCAGAAACCCTTGCTACCCAAGGTCGCTCCAAAGAAAACGCCTGCAGTATCCGCCAAGACGCCTGTTCAGATTCGTACCAAGGTGCCAATTCCTCGCGCGGTGTCCCCCTCGACCATTTCCGTACCGTCCACTCCAAAACCACCCCCCGGCAGACTATCCGCCACCCAGATCCTCGCCAGCCGTAACCAGACCCTCGAATCGCTGAGCCAGCTAGACCGGCCGGTGAGTCTCTACACACACAGTCGCCGCCGAGTGATCAGCGCCACAACCCGGGAATATCGCTTTGCGGCCTATGTGGAGGCCTGGCGACACAAGGTCGAGCGGATCGGTCGCCTGAATTTCCCCGCCGAGGCCCGTCAGACCAGACTGGCCGGGGAACTGGTTTTGCAGGTGGCGGTACGGGCCGATGGTCAACTGGAGGGGGTACGGCTGCTGCATTCTTCTGGTTATCCGGCACTGGATGAGGCCGCCCAGCGTATCGTGCGTCTGGCTGCCCCGTTTTCCCCCTTCCCGCCCGATCTACGCGCCGAACTGGATGTACTCGAAATCACCCGAAGCTGGAAGTTCCAATCTGACGGTTAGCAAGGGTAGGCTCCCCCTCATTATTTATACCGCGTCAGAATAGCCGAGAGGGCCACGATGTCCGCCAGGCCCGCAATGCCTGGCTAGGCTTGTGCTTGATTGCGACCTTCCAGGCAAATCCCAACAGATCGTCACCAAACGAGATGCCCTTGCGCGGCAGGGCCATGGGATCATCCGAAGGAAGGGCCAAGCCTCGCAGACAGGTTGTGGCGGATTGGTAACCCGCCTCCCGGGCCAGTCTCAGGGTTTGCGGGTCAAAACTGCCATAGGGATAACAAAGATGAGGCACCGGTTCCCCCAGCAAATCCTCGAGAGCCCGCCGGCTGTCTCGCAATTCCTGGCGCTGGTGATCCATTGGGCACTCGGCGAGTTTGGGATGGCTCAGGGTATGAGAGCCGATGAAAACCCCCGCCCGTCTCAGGGCCTTGATGTCAGTGGCGGAGAGGAGTTCGGGGATGATGCGCCCCGGATCCTTGGTGAACCATTCGGCCCGTTTTCCCAACAAACCGGGGATGACATAGACCAAGGCCGGAAACCCATGGCGTTCCAGCACCGGGTGGGCGTATTCCAGAAAATTTCGGTAACCATCGTCGAAAGTCAAGACCACCGCCCGCAATGGCAGGGTCTTTTCGCCCCGCAAACCGGCCAGGGCCTCGTCCAGCGACAAGACCCGGCAGCGCAACCGGGACAGCAGCGCCATCTGCGCGGCAAAGCGGCGATGATCGCAATAGTTGGGCCGGTGCGCCCGCATCGGAGCGAATTCACCGACCTGGTGATACATGAGAATCGAGAGACCGGATGCCATCGGACTTCCCGAAACGAGCAATGGGCCGTATCCGCCTACCCGTCAGAAGAATGTCTGAACCGCCGCGTCCAGGGTATCGCGCATATCGGGATCATCGGTGAGGGGGCATACCAGAGCCATTTGGCAGGCGGCCTGGGGGTCTACGCCCTTGAGAATCAGCTGGCCGGCGTATACCAGCAAACGGGTTGATATCCCCTCATCCAGGCCATGACCCTTGAGATTGCGGCTGCGTTGGGCAATTTGCACCAGCTTCTCGGCCATCTTGGTATCCACCGAGGCCTCGTGAGCCACAATTTCAGCCTCGATGCCGGCGCTCGGATAATCAAAATCCAAGGCACCAAAACGCTGTTTTGTAGATTGCTTGAGATCCTTCATCAGGCTTTGGTAGCCGGGGTTGTAGGAAATGACAATCTGGAAATCGGGATGCGCCTTCACCATCTCACCCTTTTTTTCCAACGGGAGTACCCGGCGGTGATCGGTCAGGGGGTGAATCACCACCGTGGTATCCTGGCGAGCTTCCACCACCTCGTCGAGATAACAGATTGCGCCCAAACGCGCGGCCACGGTCAAGGGGCCGTCCTGCCACTGGGTGCCGTTGATGTCCAATAAAAAACGCCCTACCAGATCGGATGCGGTCATGTCCTCGTTGCAGGCCACGGTAATGAGCGGCTTGCCCAACCGCCAGGCCATGTACTCCACGAACCGGGATTTGCCACATCCGGTGGGACCTTTGAGCATGACCGGCATACGCACTCCGTAGGCCGCTTCAAACAGGGGGATCTCTTGGGCCACTGAACGATAGTAAGGTTCCTGGGTGATCAGATATTGCTCACGGTCACTCGGCATCATGAGATTCTCCTAAGGTGGGCCAGACAAAAAAACCAGGCTCCTGGCAAGGCGGCCTGACTGCTTGATGGGCGGTACTTTACTACACAAAAAGCCGTGCGAGAAAAGTGCGAACTAAAAACTGCAGGCCAACAAGCCTGTCAACAGAGAGCGAAGTAAAACCCGCAATTTCAATTTGACGGCATGGAGGGGGTCTGTTATACAAAGCTGTTGGACGGATCTTCATGCCCGGCAATGCAGTGACGGCAACTCCCCGAAACTCGGGCGAACTCCTTATAATTTTTCCCATCCACTAGCGACATTAGGTTAACGCATGAACCACCGGCTTCTTTTTTTCCCCATTGCCCTGACCCTTGCGGCTTCCCATGCGACAGCGGACGGCGATCCCGAAATTGGCAGGGCCAAGGCGGCGCTTTGCGGTGCTTGCCACGGTACCGATGGCAACAGTGCCGCACCGATCTTTCCGAAATTGGCTGGCCAGCAGGCCAGTTATATTGAAAAACAGATCACCGAATTTCACTCGGGATTTCGCAAGGATCCCGTTATGAGTGCCCAGGTCGCTACGGTTGCCTTGGATGATGTTCCTCACATAGCCGCCTATTTCGCCTCCCAAAAGATTCAGCATAGCGAGAGCAAACCCGATATGGCCGAAGTGGCCGCTATCGGCGAGCGTCTCTATCGCGGCGGCAATCCGGTCAGCCATGTACCCGCCTGTAGCGGCTGCCACGGCCCTCAAGGTGCCGGTAACAGTGCTGCCAAGATCCCCCGTATCGGTGGCCAGTCGCCAGAATATGTGACCAAGGCTCTCAAGGATTTCCACTCTGGAACGCGCATCAACGATCCTAACGGGATGATGCGGGGTGCCACGGCCCGTCTGGCTGACGATGAGATCGCCGCCCTGTCCCAGTACATCCAGGGTCTTTAAAAAAACCGGCCGGGGCTTTTTTCATGACCGGGGATCCCGCAGATCCAGTGGTGTGTCAGAGGTGGCGCGTTGTGGGCTCATGACGATTGAATCAAGGCCACCTTTCAGTCTGTCTGGCTTCCTAGGGCAGGATGTCCTGCCTCGCAAGCCTTGGGGGATGATGCGCTGGTCTCATTCGGGTCTGACGAGACCGTCTCGGGTAGTGGAAACCGCAGTTTCCAGTGTCAGTCTTCCCGTTGATCCATCGGTTTCGAATGGGCGGGTGTTCCGTGTTCTTAGCTATAACATCCAGGTGGGGATAGACACCCGCCGCTATGGTGAATACCTGACCCAGGGCTGGAAACACCTGTTGCCAAACCCTAAACGCCTTCCCAACCTGAATCGCATCGCAAAACTGCTAGCCGATTACGATTTGGTGGGTCTTCAAGAAGTGGATGCTGGGGGGCTGCGCAGTGGTTTTCTAGATCAGACAGAATATCTGGCCTACCGGGCCGGTTTTCCCTATTGGCATGTCCAGGTCAACCGCAATCTTGGGCCATTCGGCAGACCCAGCAACGGCCTGTTGAGCCGTTTCTGCCCCCGGATCCTGAAGGATGTCCGGTTGCCCGGTCGCATCCCTGGCCGCGGTGCCCTGCTCGCAGAGTTTGCCGTGAGCGACGGAGGCGCTTTGGCCGTGTGTTCCATTCATCTGGCCCTAGGTGCCAAGGCTCGCCTGCGGCAGTTGGATTTTCTGGCCGATCTTCTGGCCGGGTATCGTTATACCATCGTACTCGGCGACTTTAACTGTGGTGCCCATACCCCGCCGCTGGATCACTTCCGCGATCTTCTTGACCTCCATGCGCCCTGTTGCGAGGCCATGAGCTTTCCTAGCTGGCGCCCCCGGCGGCGAATTGATCATATCCTGGTCTCCGGTTTCATTCAGATTCTTGACTCTGCGGTGTTGCCACATGCCTTTTCCGACCATCTCCCCGTGACCATGCGCTGTGCCCTGCCACTGGGGGTACGTTTGCTGTCCGGATTGGCCTCTTGATACCCTCTGATGACCATGCCAAAAAATCCCACCGAACCAAACCCAATCCAGGAAAGCAATATTCCCCAGATCCCAGCGGCGGTTGATCCTGTCGCCCTCAGGAGCAAGGGGCTTGTCTTGGTCATGATTCGCCTGACGCTGGCCATGGAAGGAATCTCCCCGGAACTTGATCCGTTGGTCAAGGCGCTGCGCAACCGGCTTCGGCAAGGTGCGCTGGACGCCGATGGCGTGGCGGCCTTGGATCAGCTTTCCAACGATCTGCTGCGCACCCGGCAACAGATGCTACAGGCTCGTCCGGATGCTCCGCCGTGGGAGCAGGCCGTTTGTCGTTCCTTTGTCACTTTACTGGAACTGGCCCCTGAGAAAAGCGCTGAATTTTTGACGATTTGCGCCCGCCTGGTCGATCAGCCCCGTGCCGTGCGACTGGAAGCCCTACGCCAGTTTTTTTTCAGTACCCTGGACGCTCATCCCGCATCGACCCAGGTATCCAGAACCGAGAAAACCGAGGTTCCCGGCTTTTTTACCCGGTTTTTTGCCCGTAGCCAAGCGACTCAGGCCCTGCCTGCCAACATGAACACCGCCGTCTTGGCTCTGCTCCAGGGGATCCCCTGGCCTGAGGTTTGGAAACAGAATCTGGAACAATTTTGCCGCCGCCTTCAGGAAAGCCAGCGGGACGATGAGTGGAAACAGATACTGGAATCCCTCGGAGAATTGATTACCCAGGTAGTGTCTACGATTGAACACGAGGTTCACGATACCGAGGAGTTTCTGACCCACCTGTTCTCCCATATTCAAATGTTGGCGGGATTTTTTGTCGATGTGCGGGAAGATAGCTTGGAGTCCCTGAAAAGTAGTCTCGACCTGAATCAATTTTTTCTCGCCGAAGCCGGGCATATTGCCAGCAGTTTCGTCAAACAGGCCGATCCCCAACAGGTTCAGCGAACCATCGCGGGCCGGCTCGACGCCATCCGCCGCAAGCTGGTCACACATGTGGACGCCGCGCGGGAACGCATGAATCGCGCCGAAGCCCGGAAACAGGAATTACAACAACAACTCGAGAAGGTTGAAACCGAAGCCAGCGACCTGCGCCGGCAGATCGTGCAGGTTCGCCAACAGGCCTTGCGTGATGCCCTGACCGGACTTCCGAACCGGCTGGCCTATCAGGAGCGCCTGGATCAGGAATTCAAGCGCTGGTCGCGGTTCAAGGAATCCCTGGTGGTCATTGTCTGGGATGTGGATGATTTCAAGAGTGTGAATGATCGTTTTGGCCATCATGTGGGTGACAAGGCCCTGCGGGCCATCGCTGAAGTACTCTGGAAACGTCTGCGTCAAACCGATTTTATGGCCCGCTATGGTGGCGAGGAATTCGTGGCCTTGCTAGTAGGTTCGGATCTCGCTCAGGCCCAGGAGGTAGCGGGAGACATGCGCAAGGCGGTGGAAGAAACCCGGTTCTATACCGATGAACGGCGGATACCGCTCACCATCTCCTGCGGAATCAGCCAGTTTATCGAGGGTGATACTCCTGAGCAGGTTTTTGCCCGCGCCGACCAGGCTCTCTACCAGGCCAAGCGCAGCGGTAAAAATCGTTGTGTAACCGCGTCTTAGGGCAGACAATCCCCGGCAAAGTGCCTGTTAAATGGACTTGTGGTCTCAATATTGCTTGATTTAATAAAGACTGTTGGCCTTTCACCCTAAGGTTCAGGAAGGCCAACGGCACTGGTTGACCGATCAATACCCGCCCAAGTGCGTGACAACCCAGGACAAGGCCATGCCAAGACCCGCAATACTAGCCACCTGCTTAGGGTGGCTAATTTTCTTGTCCCTCACGGGATCCGTCTGCTCCGCGAATCTTGCAAAATCCAAGACCGCCCTGACCAGTTCCAAGAACCCCGCCGACGTCGGTACGCCTATCACCCTTACCGCCAAGGTGACACCCGCCTTGGGCAGTAGCACCCTGTCGGGGAGCGTCCTGTTTCTGGATGGCGATAGCCCCCTGACCTGCGGTACCAGCGGCAAGGTGACGTTAACGAATAGCGTTGCCCACTGCCAGGTCTCCTACAGCGCCGCCGGTAGCCATACCCTAGCGGCCCAATTTGCTGGAAGCGCCACCGTACAGGGCAGTTCGGCCTCTCTCGTTCAGATCATCGGCAGTGGCACGCTGCCTCCCGACGGGGGGGCGACGGCGACTCAAACCACCCTGACCAGTTCCAAGAATCCCGCCGACGTTGGGATGCCCATCACCCTCACCGCCAGGGTGACGCCCACCTTGGGCAGTAGCACCCTGTCGGGGAGCGTCCTGTTTCTGGATGGCGATAATCCCTTGACCTGCGGTACCAGCGGCAAGGTGACATTAATGAACAGCGTTGCCCCCTGTCAGGTCTCCTACAGCGCCGCCGGTAGCCATACCCTGGCGGCCCAATTTGCTGGAAGCGCCACCGTACAGGCCAGTTCGGCCTCTCTCGTCCAGATCATCGGCAGTGGCACGCTGCCCCCCAACGGGGGGACGACGGCGACTCAAACCACCCTGACCAGTTCCAAGAATCCCGCCACGGTGGGCGATACCCTGACCCTGACCGCCAGTATTTCACCCACGTCCGGCCAGTTTTCCCCAGGCGGCAGCGTCACCTTTAAGGACAATGGTACCCTGATCGATCACTGTGGCAGTCAGGGTGTCGTTCCTCTCACCAGTGGCAGCGCCAGTTGCGCGGTCACCTATTCGGAGGCCAAATCGCATACCATCCTGGCGAGTTACTCGGGGGATAGTCAATTTTCCGCCAGCACGGCAACGCTAAACCAGATTCTCAACCATCCCAAACAGCCCGTAACGGTGATTTTTAATGCCCCGGCAACCGCCGAACCCGATTCCCATGTCACCCTGACCGTCGTGGTGTCGTCTCAGTCTTCTGGCACGACACCGGTGGGTACCGTTACCTTTCTCAATGGCAGCGGGGCCCTCGCGGATTGTTCAAAGTTGCCTCTGGTCAGCGGAAATGCGACCTGTACATTCACCCCGGCGCTCGGCAGCCATGTTCTGAGCGTCTCCTATCCTGGGGACAGCCAATTCGAGGCCGGCCAATCCGTGTCCCGGACACTGACCGTGGCCAAATCCTTGCCGCCCCTGCCGCAAGCCATCAGAAACCCGGTGCAAACCCAGGTCGCCATCGGGGGAACCAGCCGCGCTACCCTGGGACTGCGTAATTTGAGTACCCAGGATATACCGATCCAGAATATTTCTCTTTTTGGAGGGGATTTCATGCCCTCTCGGAACGGTTGCGACAATCTGCTCGAGATGGGTGGTGATTGTACCCTGGATACCCTCTTTACCCCCCGGCGGCTTGGGCCTCAGCAGACCCTGTTGACGGTCGTAACACCGGGCGGCAACCTGGAGATGACTGTCAATGGCCGGTCATGGAGCCCGGATGGCACGATTGACGTGGTGACACTCGCCCAAGGGGATCGTCATCAATTGACCCTGAGCCTGCAGCTGGATCTTCCCAGCCTCGAGAACCCCACAGCCACCCAGACCACCCCCCCCCAAACCTCGATGGGAAACCTGTATCTGGCTCGATTTGCCAATGGTGAACTGGCGTTTCACGATGGTCAGGACTGGCAGCCCTGGCAAGGCGGGGCCATCCCAGTCTATGCCCAGGAATTCTTTCCTGGTAGTACCCGCATCCCGGTTTTCAGAAACGAGGATTTAAGTGAATTCGCCACTCAGGATGTCCTGATCTTCGCGGGTTATGGAAAAAAACAGGAAGATCTGCTCGGCAAGGGCCAATTCCGGCTCGCCTATACCCTTGGCAAGGCCAACAGTGCCGAAGATCCGGGTCCGACCGATTTCTCGGCGCTCGTGCCAGGGGCGTTCCCCCAAGGGAGTGGTGAATTGGCCGTGGAAAGCCATATCCAGGGCTCTCTGGAGGCTCTGAGCTTGACGGTTAATCTCGAGGTTTTGCCAGAGCATCAAGGACTATCCGGACGAGTTTGGCTGCTGGCCAACACTCGCCAGCCCGATCGCTCCCAGCGTTGGTGGATTTATGATGGTGATCGCTGGTTGGCCTGGACTCAGAATTTCACCCCCTCGATGCGCTCCGAGGTACTCGGGGACGTGGTGGAGGTTACCGTGGCCAACCGTCAGTCGACCAAGGGTCTGGATGGGACGGAGATCTGGGTAGGTTACGGGTCGGCGGATTTCGCCGATATGCTGAGGGCGGGACGGATTCAGAGAGCCTATGTGGTGCCTTGAGAAGCATTCGCCCGACGAGCCCTGCCGGAACCAAAGTTCCGGCAGGATTGGCGTTTCAGAGGGAAACGCCTAGAAGGGAAGGATTACCAAGAACGGCGGGGCGGCGGACCAGACCGGGGGGGGCGATCCCCACGGTCGCCCCGGTCACTTCGAGGCGCACCAGCACCACCACCACCACCGTGCGGCGAGTCGGTCTTGGGACGAGCCTCGTTGACGGTCAAAGGCCGACCCTTCAGGGGTTTGCCGTGCAAGCCAGTAATGGCGGCATCAGCTTCCGATTTGGTAGGCATTTCGATGAACCCGAACCCGCGCGACTCGCCGGTGAACTTGTCCTTCAAGATTGCCACGGAAGCAATCTGACCATAGGTTTGGAAGTGCTCGCGCAACTCGTCCTCGGTCAAGGCGCGCGGGATGTTTCCGACATAAAGTTTCACTGAGATCTCCTGGAACAAACAATAAAAAGGGCTGATCCGGTCGGCCAAATCTGCCTAGGAGGTACGTCGGCGAGCGAAGAACCTCCTGGTGCGGAGACACACCACCATCTTCTAACGGCACACAGGGTGCCAGAAAACGAAACCACCATCGGGCACTAGACCCTAGAGTGGTGCCCTGAAAACGCATTAGGTCTCAGGTCCCCATTAAAAGTAGCGTTGAGTCGAGCGGAGCGATACGGACGAGACAATCTCAACCGTAGGCCGATGAGAGCAGAGGTCTGGAATAATGGATAGCAAACGGAGATTTGATGGGGTCTGACGATAACCACTCGAGATCATCGATTATTCTGTATTAAATGTTAACTATCAGTAGGTTGGGCACTGGTTCAGTTGGATTAAGATAGAATAATTATTTAATTTCAATTAGTTGCGATCATAAAGATTCCCACAAGAAGACCATTGTATAGCCAGGAACCCTGTATCCCTCTAGATTCGTGGCTTGGAAGGTGGTTTTTATCGCGCACGAATAACCACTCAATACTTTGATTATAAATGATTTTTTAATATAATCAAACTGAACCAGTGCCGCCTGTATTGGCAGGCTCATATCCCCAGTCTGGCCACTAGATTCGTCAGGCGTTTCGTGGATTTTTGATTCTTGACCGCCATCGCCAGCGCCTTGGGTTGGCCGATGACCACCACCAGTT
>JBAXSA010000087.1:0-9975 GCA_037130945.1 Pseudomonadota bacterium
GCTACCTCGTTGAGGACAAAGGTGCCGATTATGTTTTCACGGTGAAAGACAATCAGCCGACGTTGCGGCAAGACATCGAGATACTCCATTTAGATGCGGATCCTCCTCAGCATACGACTTTCGACAAAGATCACGGTCGTATCGAGCAACGTGACATTTGGACCAGCACAGCGCTGAACGAGTACCTTGACTTTCCATGCGTGGGGCAGGTTTTCCTCATCAAGCGAACAACGACTAACTTGGTGGGTGGCCTCGTAGATGGACGCAAGACCACTGAAGAATTCGTTGTAGGAGTCACTAGCCTTTCGGAAGATAAGGCAAACCCTGTCCGTCTGTTGGAGTTAAACCGGGGTGAATGGGAGATCGAGAACCGTTTGCACTATGTACGGGATACGACTTATGACGAAGATCGTTCACAGATACGCACAGGCAATGCCCCACAAGTCATGGCGGGGATACGCAATCTCTCCATCAGCTTGCTACGCCTAGCTGGGGCCGAGTGCATCGCTGTTGCAACTCGATACTTGAGCCGACGTTTCGAACTCCCGTTACGTTTGATCGGCCTGAGTGGGACAGGATAGCCGCCGGACTTTGCCGGGGCCCTGGTGGTAGCATCACCTCGGCCTTGCGCGACTTTACGCTGGTGGCCTCCGCGTCTACATGGGGCTGCTGCGCAAGAAGATCGAGGACGATCCCTCGCAACCTCGATACTTGCTCACGGAAGCGGGTATCGGCTATCGGTTTGTGGCCCCACAAGAAACACCTGTCTCCCGTTGATCAAAGTGGTTCACTAGGGCATCCACCTCGCCCTTCTCCCTCCGGGAAAAGGGCTGGGGATGAGGGAAACACCTGACAGGCACCCACTGGCATCACTTTGAATCACACGCTTACACCACAGGGCGCTTGACAGATTCGGTGAAGTGAGTTCGCATGGCGGCCACGGCCCTTCCGGATATCCCGGAATTGTCGCCGGTTTTCGTTTCCACTAATGACCTAACGAGGTACCGCATGATTCATTTTGCTCTCAAACCATCAACCCTGGGGGTTTTGGCCATCACCGCCTGTTTTAGTGTCGGCACCCTGGCGGCGTCCGCCAGCGAGCCTTTATCGCAAAAAGAGGCGATCAAAGGCAACATGAAAATTGACTTCAAAAGCCGTGTCCAATTGAGCCCCGGCAAGGATCTCGCCCCAGGCAGTGCCATGCCGGGTGTGCGGGATGTTTATACCCTGGATCTGACAGTAGCCGAAACCACCGCCTTCCAGGGCAAGATCGAACGCCAGCCGCGTCTGGTCTCGGCCACCATTGGCAACGAAAAGCAGCCCGGCGGTTTGATCTATGATGTCGGGTTGTCGCTCAAAAATCCGCAGAACCTGGCCCAGGTCAAAGCGGTTGGCAAGTGGACGGGTTCTCTGTCGATCGATGGGAGTGGCGTTTATCACCTGGATCAACCGCTCGCGGGCAGTGGTGCCATGCGCCTAGCGGTGGATGCGGTGGGTGCCGTTCAGGGGTTTTCGACCCCCTTCGAGGGCGATATACGCGGCCGTGAAATCAAGAAACATGGCCTGATGGCGGCCATGGACAAGGCCAAGAGTGACGCCATGACCAGCTATCAACGCTATGTGAACGGCAAAAAAGTAGCGATCTCGGTAAAAAACGCCGACCCGATGAAGTTCGTCAATACCCTGATGGCCAAGGGGCCCGTGGCGATCTATCCAGACGCCCGGGTGAACGGTGCCATGGACTTCGATCCGGAAACCGGCAACTGGTATCTCCAGCTCACCATGGACTATTCTGCGGAAGGCCAAAAGATGGCCGACAAGATCAGCGGTACCGTCAAGTGGAACGAGGATCCTCAGCGGAAGCAAAACGGCATGGGCTGGTATGACTTCAACGTCCGCTGGAACGAGGACAAGGCCAATCCGCCCAAGGGCGAGGCCGCTGCCTTCCAGCCCACCAGCGACGAATCCGCCTTCTTTGCCGTGGATGCCACCGTGCCATCGGTCACCGGTCGCGCCGACTACAAGGATCGCTTCAAAGGGGAAACCGTGGTGGCGTCCGAGATTAGTTACCGCCTCGATGCCAACCAGTTGAGCAAGGTACAGATCCTGAACTTTGCCAAACTGCTGATGCTGGTCGTGGGCCCCTTCAACGACGAATAGATAGATTAACCCACGGGAAACTACCCATGTCCAGCGATCCCGCCACACCCGAGCAATTCCCCGAGCCCGTCCCGCCAGGTCTGTTTTGGGGTCTGGATTCTCACGATCAGCCGGTGATCCTGCCACCCTCGGCGTTATTAAAACACCTGGCCTGCCTGGGGGCGTCGGGGAGTGGCAAGACCGTCGCCGCCAAGGTGATTTGCGAGGAATGTATCCGCCTGGGGATTCCGGTGATTGCCGTGGATCCCCAGGGGGATCTGGCCAGCCTGGCACTACCCGGTGATCAGGCCGAGGCCGAGCGTCAGGGGGTGCCGGCGGGTCTCTGGCGGGATTTTCATGCGCGGGCGGAGGTGGTGGTCTGGACTCCCGCCAGCACCTTGGGGGTGCCACTCTCGCTCAATCCCCTGAGTCTGGTGGCGGACGGGTTGGCGACACTCGAGCCTGACGAGGCTCTGCGCCTCGTCAGCTTTGCCGCCGAGTCTCTGGCGGAATTGGTTGGGTTTGGGCGAACCAGCCAGGAGGGCCGCACCGCCGCGTCACTGCTGACCCTGGCCATTCAGCATGCTGCGTCGGAATCTCTGCGGCTTGCCGGGATTCCCGATCTGATTGGGCTCCTGGAGTCCATGCCGCGAGCCCTGGCCGACCAGAGCGCGGCGGTGGCCGATAGCGACCGGATCGGCGAGTTGATCCGGCGCTTGCGGATGCTGACCCTGGGCACGGCCAGCCTGCTCCTCGCCGAAGGGCTGCCCCTCGATATTGATCTACTCCTGGGTACCCCGGCCGCCCGGGTGCCAGCCGCGCCGGGCAAGACCCGGCTGTCGGTGATTTATCTCAACACCCTGCACGCCGAATCTGAGCGGCAATTCTTCCTGGCGCACCTGAGCCAGGCTCTCTACCGCTGGATGTTGCGTCATCCCTCGCCCACGCCCCAGGCGTTGTTCTTCATCGACGAGGTGGCGAGTTATATCCCCCCGGTCAGGCAGCCCATTTGCAAGGAGGCGTTGCGCCTGATGTTTCGCCAGGCGCGTAAATACGGCGTCTCCTGTCTGGTCGCCACCCAGAGTCCCGGCGATATTGATTACAAGGTGTTGGCCCAGGTGGCCAACTGGAACCTGGGTCACCTCAAAATGCCTCAGGAACTCAAAAAGGTCGAGGCGGCCCTGTCGGGTCACCTCCCCGACGCTGCGGCGGCGCTGGTGGCTAGCCTCCCCGCGCTCACGCCAGGCCGCTTTCAGCTGGTCTCCCAGGCCTTGCCACGTTCGCCCACGGCGTTACGGGTGCGGTGGCTGGTCACACGCCATCAGACCCTCAATGAAAACGCCATCGGCGAGGCCACGGCACCCGAGATTCGCCGGCAGTTGATGGCCCTGCTGGAGGGCGATGAGGTGGATTCTGGCACCCTGCCTCAGGCCGCCCCGGGCAAATCCGGGGAAACTGCGGTGGGCCGGGCCGAGGTGCATGTCCTGGCCTCGGATGGTCAGCAGGGGGTGGTGGGGAGTTGCGAGATTGTCACCCGTAAGGGCGGGAGCGGGCGCATCGTCACCCTCGGCAGCCAGAGCCGGGTCAAGAAGGAGAGCGTCAAGGTGGCCTGGGAGGCCGCCGCCCAACTCCAGGTGGAGCTGGATCTGCCCCGGGATTTTTCGCGCCGCTACGACCTCACGGTGCTGGACACCCGTCTCGCGGTAAAAAAAGACGGCCCGTCGGCCAGTCTGGCGACCCTGGTCGGCATCGTCGCCGCCCTGCGCCAGCTGATCCCCCGCCCGGATCTCGCCCTGTCTGGGGAGATTACAATCTTGGGCCGTGTGCTGGCGGTGGGCGATATCGCCCTCAAGGTGCAGGCGGCCCGGGACGCGGGGTTTGCTACCGTGATCCTGCCCTTTGAAAACACCGCCGACATCGCCGCCCTGCCCAAGGCGTTGCAGCGTGACCTGGAGATCCTGACGGTCGCGACAATTCAGGAAGTGCTGCCGATCGTTTTTGGGACACCGCGCCTGACCGAGCGCCGGCCCCTGGCCCAAAAAACGCCGCCCCCACCCGCTCTGGAACCTGAAACCCGCGAGGTTTCGCCACCCTCGGCTGAGGTCCCGGAGGAAGCCGCCTCGCCTTTGGGCGAGAAAATCCTGGAGCTTCTCAAGGCCACCCCCCAGGCCCTGGATTACGACACCCTGGCCCAGCGCCTGGAGACGCCACGTCCGGCCGTCGAGCGGGCCTTGCGCCGCCTAGAAGAGGCGAAACAGGTCAAGCGCGCCACGTTCCAGCGGCGTGTGCATTTTTACTTTGCCGGTCACGCCTTGCGTCCCGATCTGGGAATGCTGGGGCCCATCGGCGTGGTGCGTCTGACCGTCACCGAGGCCCAGGCCCGCGCCAAAGCCACGGCGGATCTCGCCTCGCTGTTGCTGATGTTTGAACGGGAACGGATTGAGAGCCTGACCCTGGCGTATCTGCCCCTCTACCGGGTGCATTTTGCCGCCACGGTCACGGAAGGCTGGCTGCTGAATCGCCGCGAGGTAGAACGGCGCGACAATCTGTATTTTCAGGCCGTGACCGGTGATCTGCTGATTCATCGCGGTGCTGCCGGGTTTGCCTTCACTGGCGAGGTTCCCAGCAGTCCGCTGGAGGTCGTGGATCTCGATAATCTGGCGGCCTTGACCACCGCCTTGCCGGGCGACTTGCCTCTCGACGAAGAGGCCCTGGCCCAGTGCCTGGAACCCGAAGCCTTCACCAAGGATCTCTCCCGCCGTTTTGGTATTACGGTGCTAGCGCTCGACCGGGTGTTTTTCCCCCTATGGCGGGCGGAGATCCGCGATACCCAAAAATCTTCCCTGAGGGATCTCTGGATCGATGGTTTTCAGGGGCAGCTCCTGATCACGCCCCCCCGGCATGCCCCTCGCAGCCGGACGAGCCGGTGAATCTTCGGGCTTGCCGATACGCCGGGGCACTGATAGATTAACCGCCCAGGATCCCCGCCTAGACACCTTCACCACCCCAAGACCGGAATCCCTCCGGAGGGAATTGACTTCATGTTCTTTCGACGCATCCGCGGTATGTTCTCCAACGACTTGTCGATCGACCTCGGTACCGCCAACACCCTGATCTATGCCCGAGGCCAAGGTATTGTGCTCAACGAGCCGTCGGTGGTTGCTATCCGTCACGACAAGGGGCCGGGTGGCGCCAAAAGCGTCGCGGCGGTCGGCGAAGAGGCCAAGAAAATGCTGGGCCGCACGCCCAACAATATCACGGCGGTGCGGCCCTTGAAGGAAGGCGTGATTGCCGACTTCACGGTTACCGAAAAGATGCTCCAATATTTTATCCACAAGGTTCATGAAACCCGGCTCATCCGTCCCAGCCCCCGCGTTCTGATCTGTGTGCCCTGTGGCTCGACCCAGGTGGAACGGCGCGCCATCAAGGAATCCGCAGCCGGGGCCGGAGCCCGGGAGGTCTATCTGATCGAGGAACCCATGGCGGCCGCCATGGGCGCGGGATTGCCCGTCGACGAGGCCCAAGGCTCGATGGTCATCGACATCGGGGGCGGTACCTCGGAAGTCGCCGTGATCTCCCTGAATGGCATTGTCTATTCCAATTCGGTGCGAATCGGCGGTGATCGCTTCGACGAGTCGATTATCAACTACGTCCGCCGCAATTATGGCACCCTCATCGGCGAGGCCACTGCGGAAAGAATCAAGCAGCAAATCGGCTCGGCCTTCCCGGGCCATGAGGTACTCGAGGTCGAGGTCTGGGGCCGGAATCTGGCCGAGGGCGCGCCTCGCAGTTTTACCCTCAACAGCAACGAGGTGCTGGAAGCGCTTCAAGAACCGCTGTCCGGGATTGTCGGCGCGGTCAAGACGGCGCTCGAACAGACCCCCCCAGAGCTGGGTTCTGATGTCGCCGAACGCGGCATCGTCCTCACCGGCGGCGGTGCCCTGTTGCGCGGCGTTGACCGGCTGATCGCCGAGGAAACCGGCCTGCCGGTGATCGTCGCCGAGGATCCCCTGACCTGTGTGGCGCGTGGCGGTGGCCGGGCTCTGGAGATGATTGACGAACGGGGTCTGGATCTTTTCTCACCCGATTGACCCGGCTTGGCGGCCACCCCTCGTTGAGCCGGGGGGTTACCCCCATCGGTTTTTTTTGCGTATTTTTCGTAAACCGGGTGAAATCTAGCCCAATCCAGAGCCAGCCGCTATAAAACCCCTGTTTCGAACCGGCCCTTCGCCCACCGTCCGTGTGGTCTTTGCCGTGCTTGCCGCCCTGATGCTGATGGTCACCGACCAGCGTTATCGGCATCTGGAATCGCTCCGCTCGATACTCACGGTGGCCGTCTATCCCTTGTTTTTTCTCGCTCGCCTGCCATCGGATTCCCTGCACTGGGCCAATGAGCGGTTCCGGACGATGGAGGATCTGATCGATCAAAGTACCAAGATTCAGGTCGAGAATTTCGAGCTGAAGGGCCGCATGGCACAATACGATGCCCTGCAAGCCGAAAATACCCGGCTGCGGGATCTTCTCGAATCTTCCTTTCGCATCCCTGACCGGGTGCTGGTCGCGGAACTCATGGCCGTGGATCTCGATCCTTACCGGCACCATGTCGTCATCAACAAGGGTTCGAGTTCGGGGGTTTATGTGGGTCAACCGGTGCTGGACGCCAACGCGGTGATCGGCCAGGTGGTACGGGTCTCACCGCTGACCGCCACGGTACTCATGATCACCGATCCTCGCCACGCCCTGCCGGTTCAGGTCAATCGCAATGGCCTGCGCTGCATCGCCGAAGGCACCGGCCGGACAGATCGTCTCAACCTGCTGTATTTGCCAATCAACGCGGATATCCAGAAAGGCGATTTGCTGGTGACGTCGGGGCTCGGGGGACGCATTCCCACAGGCTATCCGGTGGCCAGGGTCGATGAGGTGCGCCGGGAATCCGGTCAGGCCTTTGCCTCGGTCAGCGCGATCCCCAATGTTCAGGTGGAACAGGTGCGCCAAGTGTTGCTGGTCTGGACACTCCTGCCACAGGTTGAGAACGCCGCTCCGCTGTGGGGCGGCGAGCCAGCCGCGCAGGAGGAATCTGCCAGTACACCGCCGGCCCCTGATAAGCCGTCCGGAAAACTCCCCAAAAAAGAGCGGCCCACAGGCAAACCGATGACTCGTAAACGCGAGGCCACCCCATCACCATGAATCTTTCCCGTTCGCAGATGATCCTGATGATTGGTGGCGTCTTTCTGATAGCTTTTTTGCTCACCATCATGCCGTTGCCGGAGGGTCTGTCGAACTGGCGTCCCCAGTGGGTCGCCCTTACCCTGATCTTCTGGATTCTCACCTTGCCCGAACGGGTGGGCGTGGGGGTTGCCTGGTCAATAGGGGTCGTCCTCGATGTCCTGACCGGCACCCTGCTGGGGGAACATGCCCTGAGCTTTTCCCTGATCGCCTTTGCCGTACTCAAGCTCCATAAGCGTCTGCGCCTGTTTCCCCCTCACCAACAGTCCTTCACGGTGCTGCTATTGCTGCTACTGGATCGCCTGCTCAATCTGTGGGTCACCGGAGCGCTGGGTTATCCCGCTCCGGGGATGGCCTATTGGATCCCACCCGTGGTGGGTGCGCTTTTCTGGCCCTGGATTTACCCACTCCTGGCTCTGATCGGTGAACGTTTCCGCTAACCGGCCGTTTTTGGCCATGCCGTCGATCATCCACAATAAGGCACTGGAAAGCCATGTGGTCTTTGTGCGCGCGGTGGTTTCGGCGGTGCTGGTGTTTCTGATGTTTGGGGGTATTGTGGCGCGCCTGATCCATCTTCAGATCATTCACCACGAGCATTTCACAACCCTTTCCCACGATAACCGGGTACGGCTCGAACCGCTGCCACCCGCTCGGGGTCTGATCTTCGACCACAAGGACAAGATTCTGGCGGATAACATACCTACCTTCAGCATGGAAATAACGCCGGAAAAAGCCGATGACATCGCCGGGACGATTGAGGCCTTGGGGCACATTGTGCATATTGGTGAGGAGGATCGTCGGCGATTCGAAAAACTCCGGCAACAGCATCGCCGTTTTCAAGGCATTCCCATCCGTTTGCAGCTCAATGAGGAGGAAGTAGCCCGCTTTGCCCTCAACCAGTATCGTTTCCCCGGGGTGGATGTTCGCGCCAACCTGCTCCGCAGCTATCCCCTGGCGGCACTCACGGCCCATGCCCTAGGCTATGTCGGACGCATCAGCGAACAGGATCTGGATCAACTCGACCGGAATCAGGCCGCCGGCCAGAGTCACAACGACCGGGCGGCCTACGCCGCGACCACCCACATGGGCAAGACCGGGCTGGAAAAATATTACGAATCGACCCTGCATGGCCGGGTCGGGGTGCAACAGGTCGAGGTCAATGCCAAGGGCCGGGCGTTGCGGGTACTAGATAGCCAGTCCCCGACGCCGGGCCGTAATCTTCACCTGTTTCTCGATGTCGAGCTGCAACGGGTCGCAGAGACCGCCCTGGAACATTTTACCGGCGCGGTAGTCGCCATTGACCCCAAAACCGGCGGGGTGCTGGCGCTGGTGAGCCGGCCGAGCTACAACGCCAATCTCTTTGTCGAGGGTATCAGCGGCCGCGAATTCCGCCGGCTCAATGAATCAGACGATAAACCACTCCTGAACCGGGCCATCCGCGGCCAATATCCCCCGGGCTCCACCATCAAACCCTTTGTGGCCCTGGCGGGTTTGGAGACCCGTACCATCGGGTTTAGGGATCGCAAATTCTGTCCCGGGCATTACCAGTTGCCCGGTCAATCGCATCGCTACCGGGACTGGCGCAAGAGTGGACATGGCACGGTGGATATGGACACGGCGATCTTTCAGTCCTGCGATGTCTATTTTTATGACCTGGCTCGCGCCCTGGGGGTCGACCAGCTGCAACGCTTTCTGTCCCGATTCGGGTTTGGCCATCGCAGTGGCATTGACCTGACCGGGGAATTGAGTGGCTTGATGCCTTCCCAGGAATGGAAACAAAAACGCTATCACCAACCCTGGTACGCCGGGGAAACCATCATTATGGGCATCGGTCAGGGGTATGTGCTGACCTCTCCCTTGCAACTGGCCAGCGCGGTGGCCACCCTGGCCAACCATGGCCGATCTTTCCGGCCTCGCCTGGTGCGCGCCATTGGTGCCCCCAACGGTGCCTCGCCCATCCCCCTCCCGCCGGATGTCACGCTCCTGCCGATTTGGGATGACCGCCACTGGGATCAGGTCATCGAAGGCATGACGCATGTCGTGTCTCTGGAAAAGGGCACCGCCCATCGTATCCATACCGATGCCTACCAGATCGCGGGTAAAACCGGCACCGCCCAAGTCTACAGCCTGGGTCAGAAGGAATCCTATGATGAAAACAAAATCCCGGAGCGTCTCCGCGATCATGCCCTCTTTGTCGCCTTTGCCCCGGTGGAAGATCCCCGGATCGCCGTGGCCGTCATCATTGAACACGGCGGTCATGGCGGCTCGGTTGCCGCGCCCGTGGCTCGCGCGGTGATGGATCAATATCTTTTACGCCTTGATAACTAAACTGAATCCGCCATGCCCAGTGTTCTCGACTTTCCCGCCCCGACGTTGACACGGGGGTTATTTTCTCGCATTCACATCGATTTGCCGCTTTTTACCACGCTCCTGCTTCTGGCAGGCTATGGACTGGTGGTGCTCTATAGCGCATCCGATCAGGATCTTGCCACGGTTGAGCGGCAACTGTTTCGTCTCGGCCTGGCGTTTGGGCTCATGATGGCGATTGCACAATTTCCCCCACGCTGGTTTCGCGCGCTGTCGCTCCCCCTATTTTTTATTGGCGTGCTG
>JBAXSA010000088.1:0-9879 GCA_037130945.1 Pseudomonadota bacterium
CGATCCTTCTCGACCTTGGCCGCAGCCGCCTGCTCCAGCTCGCGTCGGTGAGCCGCTTGCGCGGCCTGATATTCGCGCTGTTTTTGGGCCTTACGTTTTTCGGCCTCGACCTGTTTGGTCTTTTGCCCATCCACCAATCCGGCTTTAAGAAGCTGTTCTCGCAAGGAACCCGCCACGGTAAATCTCCCATCGGATAAAATCGATGTGCAAAGTATCGCCATCGATTCACTCGCTGTCGAGGCCTCGACCCTCTCAGTCTTGCCGGATCCTTATGCTAGAATCCACTTTATCGTTCTTTGATTCATTCGAAATTGTCTCCGGTACCTTGCGGCAACTGGCCTTTACATCACATTCTGGAGTTCCTGACATGAAGCGATCTCGTTCCCAAGCCGCCTTTTTGCTGGCAGGTGTCCTGAGCAGTTCGGTGGCTATGGCGCAACCCCCTCTGCCTCTTGGTTCACCCGGCTGGAACGGCTTTGATCCGGCGGCTTCTTATCCGATTCAGACCGCCAACGATCCGGCAACCTGGCTAGAACAGGGTGTGAACAGGATGCTGGTCTTTTTGAAAGACAAAGATCACCACGACACTGCCGTGATATCCGCTTTTCTTGACCAGGAAGTCGCACCAGCCTTCGATTTTGAGGGGATGGCCCGCCAGGTAGCAGGCTCCCAAGGGGCGGGCATGAGCGATACCGATTGGATGCAGCTCGCCGTCAATCTGAAGAAATCCTTTCTCGGCAGCTTGGTACAGCATCTGGCCGGTTATTCCAATCAGAGCATCCATTTTATTACCCCCCGGATGGGGCGTGATGGCGAGATGATCGTCACGGCCTTGGTGCGCAACCCCGGCCGCCAGTATCCCCATCGGCTTCAGTTCCATCTGCACGCAGTTGGCAATGGCTGGAAGATCCATGATGTTGCCGCCAACGGTAGCAGCGCCGTGATTTTCTACCGGGATCAATTTTTCCGCATGAACGGGATGAGTGATCGTCGGCCGATGCCACCGCGCTTTTAAGCAAATTGGTGGCGAGGGTTTTGCCTCCCCGCCACCGGTTTTTATTGAACTCCTGGTACCCTATGTCCACCGGTATTCGTATCGTCCTCTGTAGCTGTCCCGATCCCGATACGGCCGCTCGGATCGCCCGGCAGCTGCTGGAAACCCGGCTTGCCGCCTGCGTCAATCTCATCCCCGGACTCACCTCGCTCTACCACTGGCAAGGCACCCTCGAATCCGCCCAGGAAACCCTCTTGCTGATCAAAACTACCGAGGCCTGCTATCCCTCGCTGGAAACCCTGATTCTCAAACATCATCCCTATGAATTGCCGGAGATCCTGGCAATTCCCATCGAACAGGGCCTGTCGGCCTATCTGGAGTGGGTCAGACAATGCGTCAAACCTGGTTAAGCCTATGGGCTTTGTGGCTCCTGGCCGGATGGGAGATGGCCAGTGCCGCGTCAGAAACCTCGTCACCTCTCCAGACAGTTCTTGGCAGTGCCCTTTTTAGCCTACCCCAAAAAAACCTCAAGGGTCTCGCGGGGCTGGACAACGACGAACCGCTGGATCCCCATGATGCCTTTCGCTTTCAAGCCGAGGTCAGAGGCCCCCATACCCTGGAGGCCCATTGGCGGATTGCCGATGGCACCTTCCTGTACCGGGAAAAGTTGCGTCTGGAGTTAAAAGACTCCCCAGGCGTGGCCTTAGGTGCCTTTGAATGGCCTCCCGCCGAAAACAAACACGACACCGTGCGGGTGGATGGGAGCATCGGCACGGTGGCCATTTATCATCAGGCCATCGACGTGACGCTACCGCTGCTCCGGGGCGATAGCTTTGAAACCGAGGTCACCCTAGTGGCCCATTTCCAGGGATGCGCCGAGCGGGGTATCTGTTACCCTCCCATGACCGAAACCGTCACGCTGCGGCTGCCGGCCACGGCCTCCTTGCAACGCATCACCGCCATCCCACCCCCCTTGTCGGAACAGGATCGGGTATTTGAACATCTGCGCACCGGATCGTTAGGCGGCGTGTTGGCCAGTTTTTTTGGCTTTGGGCTGTTATTGGCTTTCACCCCTTGTGTGTTTCCCATGATCCCCATCCTGTCCGGGATCATTGTCGGCCAGACCGGACAAGGGCGCCGCCGAGTCTTTGGGTTGTCAGTGGTGTATGTGTTGGCGATGGCCCTGACCTATGCCATGGCCGGCGTGCTGGCAGGACTTTTGGGCCAGAATCTCCAGGCCAGTTTTCAACATCCCATTGTTCTTGTTGGGTTTGCCTTGGTGTTCCTGACCTTGGCATTGTCCCTATTCGGTCTGTATGACCTTCAATTGCCCGCCGCCTGGCAAGGCCGGCTGTCCGAAGTCAGCCGCCGCCAAACCGGCGGCGCCTGGGTCGGAGTGGCGGCCATGGGGGTATTGTCGGCCCTGATCGTCGGCCCCTGTGTTGCGCCGCCTCTGGCGGGTGCCCTACTGTACATTGGCCAGACCGGGGATGCCCTGCTGGGAGGGCTGGCCCTGTTTATCCTGGGACTGGGCATCGGGGCACCGTTATTGCTGATCGGTGCCTCGGCGGGCCAATGGTTGCCCAGGGCGGGTGCCTGGATGGAACCGGTCAAGGCCCTCTTCGGGGTGTTTTTGCTGGCGGTGGCCATTTCGCTACTCGAACGCCTGTTGCCAGCCGCCATAACAATGGGGTTGTGGGGGAGTTTGCTGATTGTCTCGTCCGTGTATCTGGACGTGGGCGTGCAACTGCCCATCACGGCCTCGGGCTGGACGCGCGCCCGCAAGGGGCTTGGCTATCTGCTGGTGATCTACGGTAGCCTGATTCTGGCCGGGGCTGCGGCGGGTGGCAAAGACCCCATCCGGCCCTTGCAGGGCACCTTTTTTCAGGGTGCGAGGGCCACCGGCGAGACATTGACGGAGATTCGCTTCCGGCGCATCAAGACCCGGAGTGACCTCGACCAGGCACTGCAAGAGGCCAAAGCAGCGGGCCAGCCCGTCATGCTCGATTTCTACGCCGATTGGTGTGCCAGTTGCGTGGAGATGGCGCGCGAGACCTTCAGTGATCCTCGGGTCAAGGCGGCGTTGGCAGGCTTTGTCACCTTGCAGGCCGATGTCACGGCCAACGATGCCGACGACCGGGCCTTGTTGTTTGGCCGCTTGGGTCTGCCAGGCCCCCCGGCAATCTTTTTCTTCGGATCCGACGGGGTTGAAAGACGCCCTCTACGAGTGGTGGGGTTTCAGCCGGCCAGTGAGTTTCTCAAGCAGATTCAAGGTGTGACCCCATGAATTTCCTGCGGGCGGTGCTATTTGCGGCGGCCTTTGGTCTTTTGGGTGCGGGTATTGCCTTTCTGGTGCCCCGCTGGGGGCCCTTGGCCACGATTTTTCAGCCCCTTTCGTCCCATGCCACCCTGCCGGAATTCCGGCTGACGGATCTCGATGGCCAATCGCGCAGCAGCACTGAATGGCGGGGTAAAGTCCTCTTGTTAAACTTCTGGGCAACCTGGTGCCCGCCCTGCCGGAAGGAGATCCCGGCTTTCATCAGGCTGCAAACGCAATACCAGACACAGGGTGTCCAGTTTGTGGGGATTTCAATCGATCAGGCCGAACCGACCCAGGCCTATGCCCTGGAAACGGGCATCAATTACCCGGTTCTGATTGGCGACACGCCGTCGATGGCACTGTCCCAACGTCTTGGCAATCGCTTACAGGGCCTGCCCTTTAGTGCCCTCTTTGATCGCCAGGGGAAACTTGTTTTCATCAAGACCGGAGCGCTTGAACAGAGGATCCTGGAGGAAAAGATCCGTGCCCTGTTGTGACCTGTCGCCCACGGAGGGTTTCCAGAAAACTGGAAAATGCCGGGAATTTCACGGGGTATGATCAAAAACTGGACAGATTTGCAATGATCTTGCACAATGCCAGCGCATCCGGCCCTGTCTTCCAAAGCCGGATTCCTGGGTTCGCAACAGTGGGCTGCGGTGTCGTTTCACAATGGCAAAGATTCTCGTTCTGAATGGTCCCAATCTTAATCTCCTGAGTTTTCGTGAACCAGGCCATTATGGTAGCGATACCCTGGAGGCCATCGAGCAGCGCCTGAGAGTCTTGGCGGATGTGGCTGGGCATGGCCTGACGTTTTTCCAGAGCAATGCCGAACATGCCCTGATTGAGCGAATCCACCAAGTACCTGGCGAGGGTGTGAGCTTCATTCTCATCAACCCGGCCGCCTTTACTCACACCAGTGTGGCGCTGCGGGATGCCCTGTTGGCGGTTCGTATTCCCTTTATCGAGATACACCTGTCCAACATTCACGCACGGGAAGCCTTCCGTGCCCATTCTTATTTTTCCGACATTGCGGTCGGTGTCATCAGTGGACTCGGTGCCCAGGGCTACGAACTCGCCCTCCAGGCCGCGCTGGCTCGACTGGGCACCCCCTGAGTAATCCCATGGACATACGAACCATCAAAAAACTCATCGAGCTTTTGCGCGAATCCGACATTGCCGAGATCGAGATCCATGAAGGCGAGGGATCCTTGCGGCTCAGCCGTTTTGGCGCGGGTGCGCCACCTGCTGTGGCCTATCCGCCGGCCTATGCACCGGCACCCTTGCCTCCCACGGAGAGTACCACCGCCGAGGACAAACTTCCCGCAGGCCATCTGGTACGCTCGCCAATGGTCGGCACCTTTTATCGTTCCCCCTCGCCGGGTGCCAAGGCCTTCGTGGAGATTGGCCATATCGTCAAGGAAGGCGACGTACTCTGCATCATCGAGGCGATGAAGATCCTCAACCAGATTGAATCGGATCATGGCGGCGTGGTGAAGTCGATTCTGGTCGACAACGCCCAGCCGGTGGAATATAACCAGCCACTCTTTGTCATTGAATAATCATGTTCGACAAGATACTCATTGCCAACCGGGGCGAGATTGCCCTGAGGATTTTGCGGGCCTGCCGGGAAATGGGCATCCGCACCGTCGCGGTTCATTCCGAGGCGGATCGGGATCTCAAACACGTCCTGCTGGCGGATGAATCGGTGTGTATCGGCCCCGCCCGTTCCGCAGAAAGCTATTTACACATCCCTTCGATCATTGCCGCCGCCGAGGTCACGGATACCGAGGCCATCCACCCCGGTTACGGGTTTCTGGCCGAGAATGCCGATTTCGCCGAACGGGTGGAGGGCAGCGGGTTTGTTTTTATTGGCCCACGCCCCGAAACTATTCGACTGATGGGCGATAAAATCTCCGCCATCGCCGCCATGAAGCGGGCGGGGGTGCCCTGCGTACCGGGCTCCGACGGCGCGGTAGGGGAAGATCCCGACGAAGTGCTGGCCCTGGCACGCGAGATTGGCTTTCCCGTCATCATCAAGGCCACGGGAGGAGGGGGCGGACGGGGGATGCGGGTGGTGCATGCCGAGGCCGCCCTGCTTGGTGCCCTCTCGCTGACCCGCGGGGAGGCCCAAACCGCTTTTGGCAACGATACCGTCTATATGGAAAAATACCTGGAAAATCCTCGCCATATCGAGTTTCAGGTGCTGGCCGACGAGCATGGACAGGCGATTCACTTGGGCGAGCGGGATTGCTCTATGCAACGACGCCATCAGAAAGTGGTGGAGGAAAGCCCCGCCCCCGGGATTTCCTCCGATCAACGCCAGCGTATTGGCGAACGCTGTGCGCAAGCCTGCCGGGAGATCGGCTACCGGGGGGTCGGCACCTTTGAATTTCTCTATGAGAACGACGAATTCTATTTCATCGAGATGAACACCCGGATCCAGGTTGAACATCCCGTCACCGAGATGGTGACCGGGATCGACTTGGTGCGCGAGCAGATCCGTGTGGCCGCAGGCGAACCCCTGGCCTACCGGCAGGCGGATATCGGTTGGCGCGGTCACGCCATTGAGTGTCGCATCAATGCCGAAAACCCTCGCAACTTCCGGCCCTGTCCCGGCACCATCCGGCAGGTTCACATGCCAGGGGGACTGGGAATCCGGGTGGATACCCACATCTACAACGGCTACACGGTGCCTTCCCACTATGATTCCATGATTGCCAAGCTCATCACCTACGGGGATTCCCGCGACGTGGCCCTGGCCCGGATGCGCAATGCCCTGGGCGAGATGGTAATCGACGGCATCGAGACCAATATCCCGTTACATCAGGAGATTATGGGCGATGCCCATTTTCAGGTTGGCGGTACCAATATCCACTATCTGGAAAAAAAGTTGGGACTTTAGGCCGGGACAATATGTCTGAGGCAAGAACCCACCTGATGTCTCTGTTACCCTGCCACCCTGTAGTCTGGGAGCCACTGTGGAAAGTTTGCCGTTCCGGCGCTATTTGAGCCTGAGCCTGTTGGTGCAGCTAGCGGTACTGATCACTGCGGCGGCGCTGGCCTCCCTGGTGCGTTTTAACCTGGTGGAACATTGGCTGAACAGGCTCTCGGCCGAGCCTCTGGCCCTGATTGCGGACGCGGGACTCGCGGGGCTGACGGCACTGGGGTTGTGGCAAATCGTGTTTCACCTGGTTCGCTATTGGCGAGAGGAAGCGGCACTGTCCCGCCTCGTGAGAAATTGCCAAAGTCGGCTTGGCGAACCGTTGCGTTGGGTGGGCAAGTATAGCCTGGCGCGCCGGGCCTACCGGGTGGCCGATCGTTTGTTGCAACGCCAAGCGCTCCCGGATTTTTCGCTTTTTACTTCGGGTTTGTCCGCGAGTGAATCGTTGCGTATCAGCACCTTGCGGTTTTTGCAAGACGCCCTGCTGGTGTTGTCGGTACTCGCCACGGCTGCGGTCTTGCTCGCCATCATATTCAAATTCCCCGATACCCTACCGGGAACCACGCAAACTTTGGGATCTAAGCCCGTTAGCAACCCCTTACTGGCGGGTATTTCGCCCCTGTTCGTGGGGAGTCTGGGTTACCTGATTCTGGGTTATTTTTCCCATCGCCTGGAGGAGGTGAGAAGCAACTTTCTCATCCGTCTGGAACAAGTTCTGATCCTGACGATCCTGCCTCGCATCGAGGCGGAACAACGCGGATTGCGCCCCCTGCGAGAAAGTGATGCTCAAATCATCAACCGGCTGGATCGGATTCTCGTCTCGCTGGCATTACTCTCGGATCGACTGGGTGTGCCCCACAAGACGGTGGGAGGATCGGCTCAGTTACTAGACAAGCATCAGCCTGTTCACTCAGGCCACGAGACGGCTCATGAGACCTTCTGAACCCAGCGGCGGCCGCCTCGGTTGGTGCGGGCTGGCGGCCTTGCTGGCCATTCTGCTGTTATTTTTGACCGCGATTTTGATTCGTCATGACACACTGAAGTTTCAGGGGGTTGCCGGTTGGCTGTGGGACACCACGGGAACCCGGGATTTGCGTGATCAAACCCATCAACTTCGCACTGAGCGGGATCGTCTCCAGGCGGCCTTGCGGGAGGCTCAACGTCAGATGCAGCGGCGCTTGGAGCAAAGCGAGACGGCCCAGGATACCGAACGCCGGGCCCGAGAGGCGTTGACTGAACGTCTGCTTCAAACCGAACAGCAAATTGCAAGCTTCCAAAAGTTGGGGGAACAGACCGCCCTGGAACACCAGGAGGCCCAAATCCTGACCACCGAGTGTCATGTTGCGGCAAAGGAACGCGAACAAACCCTGGAGGAGACTCGCCAGGAACTCAGCCAGCGGGTGCAGTTGTTGACCACCGAGATGGAGACCCTGCGCCAAAGCCTGGAGGATGCCCAAACCACCCAGCGTGCGTTGAGCGAGACGCTGGGCATTCAGGAGGAACACATCAAGCTTCTGGTGGCCGAGCGGGATCGGCTCGCAAACGAACGGGATGACTCGCGTACCGAGACCCGCCAGGTCACCGAGGATCGTGACCGGCTACGCGAACAACGGCTGTCCCTGGATGGCCAACAGGGCCAACTGGAGGCCCAACTGGCTGCGGCTGCGACGGCACTCTCGGAATGCCAGGCCACGGCGGCTCCACCCGCCACCCCGCCTCCGCCTTAAAATCTCCCAATGGCAATCGCGACGCGCTGGTCACCCCGTCTTCCCGACTGGAGCGCGGTGTTGTGGTTGACTGGCCTGACGGGCGCGCTCTATCACAGCGCCCTCGGCGGCTTTTTTCGCTGGGATGACCCTCACATCCTGCTTCAGGCCCATCTCTACACGCCGTGGCAAATCTTTAGCGATCCCGAGGCCTGGCGATTTTTGTCCGCCGCTCATCTTACCCCTTGGCTCACCTTCTCCTACTGGCTCGACACCCAGTTGTTTGGTCTCTTGCCCATGGGTTTCTATGCCCACCAACTGTTGGCCATTGCCGGGGCCGGGCTGGCACTGTATGCCCTGATACGGCGCTTTGCGCCGGTCTGGGTGGCCCTCGGCGGCGCGACCCTGTTTCTGGTTGGGCCGCCGGTGGCTGTGGTGGCTCAACAATTGATGACCCGCCACTATATCGAAGGCTTGGTTTTCGCCCTATTGGCCACCTTGTGCTATTTGACGGCCCTGGATAAAGACCGATGGATCTGGATACTTCCCGGTGCCCTTTTATATCTCTTGGCGGTGGCCGCGAAAGAGATCTATGTGCCACTGATTCTGGTTCTCACGGTCTGGCATTTTCTATATGAGGATCGTCGCCAGTGGACTTGGCTGCTGCCCTTTCTGGCTGTCGCTTTGGCCTATATCCCCTGGCGTTTTTACATGCTGGGCGAGGGCATTGGCGGTTATGGACAATCCCTGAATTTGTTGGCTGTGGCCTTACTCCCCATTCTTCTCTTCGAGGAGCTATTTGGCCAGATGGCAATCTTTTTCTGGGCTGTGGTGGCCTGGGCATGGCTTGGCGGCAATCGCCACCTCTTTTGGATAGTTCTCACGATTCTGGTGGCCATGTGGTTACCCTTGATCCCTGTGACAGCGGCTTTTCAGAGTCCATCGCCCGGCAATGAGAGCGTCCCGCGTTATGCGCTTCTGCCCTATGCGTTGCTGTGTCTGAGTGTATCGGCTGGATTGGCAAGGTTGCGGGCAGTCGACTCTGGCGTGGGTATCGTTGTAGTTTTGGTGGGGGTAGTCCTGTGGTGGCGAGCGGGGGTGGTTTGGGGGGCGATCTTGCCCAAGGCGGACTATTTTGATGCCTTGGGAAGCCATCTACTGGATACGATCCCGCGCGGCCCACTATGGATCGACGGCGATTATTTTTATGTTTATGCTCCCATGCTGGTTCGTCTCAACCGCTTGGTGAATCATCGCGAGTCGCCGCAGCTCTATCATGATCCGATTCTTTTCGATCCAACCCACCCGCCTGCCAACCTGCACCATTACTCGAATGACTGCCGCTGTATCCTGCCGATTCAAAATCTGGCCCAGCGCATCACACTCTGGATGGGACAGCGCCGGGAGGTTCCATTGTTTCTACAGGTTCGACACCTATCGGCAACCCGTCTCGAATACCAGGCTGGCCCCTACCGGACGGGACAATATCATTTTATTTCGAGGGATTTTGGCAATGTGCCATTATTCGCGGGACAAAACCGTCCTCGCACCGCAGTTTTGCAGTGGCAAGGCTACTTAAAATACACCGCCCCCGAGGGTTGGATAACCTATTCACCTTTTCTCGACATCAACCTCACCCGCCAAACCACCTTCGAATGGAACCGCTCCCTGCCATGACGCGCCTGACCCTGGTTGTTCCGGTCTATAACGAAGAGGCGATGCTGGAGGCGTTTGTAAACCAGATTCGCGAGAGTCTCAGGGATCTGACGGATATCCAATGGGAGATCCTGTTTGTGGATGATGGTTCCAGCGACGCTACTCCCCGCCTATTGGTCTCTCTGGCCCAACGCGAGGAGCGCCTGCGCTATCTCCGCCTGACCCGGAATTTTGGCAAGGAGGCGGCCATTCACGCGGGCCT